>JAEHDO010000200.1 GCA_016880375.1 Betaproteobacteria bacterium
GTACATTAGGCATGTCTGCCTAATCATGCTGCACTGCGTTATTTACTTGAACCAAATCAACCATACTGTTATCCAACTAGTCGTAAAATGTGGTGAATTACGGTTGTTGCGTCGCAACAACAAAACCTTCCGACACCCATCAAGCGGTCGGCGGGACGCCACAAGATGGCTGAAAGGAGAAAAGTATGAATGGCCCCATGATCCTGCCCTGGATTGCCCACAAGGCGGGGATTTCCGAAGCCCGTGCCGAGGAGTTGTGGCGCGAATCCCTGTGCCATGCCACTGACGTCACCGGCTGGGTCGGCACGTCCGACTATTGGGAAGCGGCAGAACGGCATCTGCACAAGTTGATCGGGCGCGAAATCAAATCCAACTGCCTGCCCACGCCCGAAATCAGCGGATGGGTGCGGCTGCAGTCGCGCATGGCCCACCTGCCGCTGCTGGCCGCCGAAAACTGCTCGGTGGCGTGGGCACGCCTGCTGGCTGCCCGGGCGGCTTAGCACTAGCCTCCAGTTTCCCCCGCTGTGGGGGCGCAAGCGGGGTGCTGCGACCCCTCCGGCCGCGTTGTGAGTGTGCGCAGCGCTATAATCCGCACTTTTGCAACGACCTCCCCTCAATGCAGCACAAGTACAATCCGGCCGAAATCGAGCCGGCCGCCCAGCGCCACTGGGGGGCCTCCGCCGCCTTCCGCGCCGTCGAAGATGCCTCCAGGCCGAAGTATTACTGCCTGTCGATGTTCCCCTATCCGTCGGGCAAGCTGCACATGGGCCATGTGCGCAACTACACCATCGGCGACGTGCTCTCCCGCTACCACCGCATGAAGGGCTACAACGTGCTGCAGCCCATGGGTTGGGACGCCTTCGGCCTGCCTGCCGAGAACGCCGCGATGCAGAACAGGGTGCCGCCGGCGAAGTGGACCTGGGACAACATTGCCTACATGAAGAAGCAGCTCCAGTCGCTGGGTTTCGCGCTGGACTGGGAGCGCGAACTGGCGACCTGCGCGCCCGAGTACTACAAATGGAACCAGTGGCTGTTCCTGCGCATGCTGGAAAGGGGCATCGCCTACAAGAAGACCCAGGTGGTGAACTGGGACCCGGTGGACCAGACCGTGCTCGCCAACGAGCAGGTCATCGAAGGTCGCGGCTGGCGCACAGGCGCGGTGGTCGAGAAGCGCGAGATTCCAGGCTACTACCTGGCCATCACCCAATATTCCGATGAATTGTTGTCGGCGCTCGACGCGCTGCCGGGCTGGCCCGAGCGCGTCAAGACCATGCAAGCCAACTGGATCGGCAAGAGCACCGGGGTGCGCTTCGCGTTTCCATACGAACTGGACGGCAGGAAAGACAAGCTCTGGGTGTTCACCACCCGCGCCGACACCATCATGGGCGTGACCTTCTGCGCCGTCGCCGCCGAACATCCGCTGGCGACCCACGCCGCGAAGAACAATCCCGCGCTGGCCGCCTTCATCGACGAATGCAAGCACGGCTCGGTCATGGAAGCCGACATGGCGACCATGGAGAAGAAGGGCATGCCCACAGGAATTTTCGTCGAGCATCCGTTGTCCGGCGAGAAGGTCGAAGTCTGGGTCGGCAACTACGTGTTGATGACTTACGGCGAGGGTGCGGTGATGGCCGTACCGGCGCATGACGAGCGCGATTTCGAGTTCGCCAAGAAGTATGGGCTCGCCATCAAGCAGGTGATTGCCATCGAAGGCGAGCGCTTCTCGCTCGACGGCTGGCAGGAGTGGTACGCCGACAAGCAGCGCGGCCGCTGCGCGAATTCCGGCAAGTACGACGGCCTCGGCCTCGAAGCCGCCGTCGCCGCCATCGCCGCCGACCTGAAGGCCAAAGGCCTCGGCGACATCCAGGTGCAGTACCGCCTGCGCGACTGGGGCGTCTCGCGCCAGCGCTACTGGGGCTGCCCGATTCCGCTGATCCACTGCGACATCTGTGGCACCGTGCCGGTACCCGATGACCAGTTGCCGGTGCGGCTCCCCGAAGACTGCCTCCCCGACGGTTCCGGCAACCCGCTGGCGAAGCGCACCGATTTCGTCGACTGCGCCTGCCCGAAGTGCGGCAAGCCGGCCAGGCGCGAAACCGACACGATGGACACCTTCGTCGATTCGAGCTGGTACTACGCCCGCTACGGTGTCGATGCCGCGACACGCGCGGCCAACGACAAGATGGTCGATGCCGGCACGCGCTACTGGATGCCCGTCGACCAGTACATCGGCGGCATCGAGCACGCCATCCTGCACCTGCTCTACTCGCGCTTCTGGACCAAGGTGATGCGCGACCTCGGCCTGGTCAACTACGACGAGCCCTTCGCCAACCTGCTGACGCAGGGAATGGTGCTTAACCACATCTTCTCGCGCCGCACCGACAAGGGCGGCATCGAGTATTTCGCGCCCGAGGAAGTCGACTTGGTGCGCAACGAGGCCGGCCACGTCACCGGCGCGACCTCGAAGGCCGATGGCCAGCCGATCGATTACGGCGGCGTCGGCACCATGTCGAAGTCCAAGCGCAACGGCGTCGACCCGCAGGCCCTGATCGAGCAGTACGGCGCCGACACCGCGCGCTTCTTCATGATGTTCGCCAGCCCGCCGGAGCAGACGCTGGAATGGTCGGATTCGGGCGTGGAGGGCAGCTACCGCTTTCTCAAGCGGCTGTGGAACTATTGCGCGAAGTTCGACGATCCAGGGCCGGAGATGGACGAGCAGCTGGCCAAAGCCACGCGCTTTGAAATACATTCCGTCCTCAAGCAGGCCAACTACGACTTCGCCAAGCACCAGTTCAATACCGTCGCCTCGGCGGCGATGAAAATCCTCAACGCACTGGACAGGTTTGCGGGTGGCAGGAATGCGATCACCGAGGAAGGCCTCTCGATCCTGCTTCGCCTGCTCTCGCCGATCGCACCGCATGTCTGTCATCATCTCTGGCAGGAACTGGGCTACGGCGACGACATCCTGCAAGCGCCCTGGCCCGAGCCGCTCGAGGCGGCGCTGGCGCAGGACGAGATCGATCTGGTGCTGCAGGTGAACGGCAAGCTGCGCGGCGCGGTCAAGGTGGCTGCGGCGGCCACGAAGGAGCAGATCGAGGCTGCGGCACTGGCCTCTGAAACGGCGCAGAAATACATGGAAGGCAGGCCGGCGAAAAAGGTGGTCGTGGTTCCTGGCCGGCTGGTCAATATCGTCCTCTGAGCGGAGTTGAATATGCGCAAGTTGATTCCAGTCCTGCTGGCCCTGCTGCTCACCGCCTGCGGCTTCCAGCTGCGCGGCACACAGCCGCTGCCTTTTTCCAGCCTGTATATCGCCACGGGCGAAGGCTCGGAGCTGGGTGCCGCGCTGAGGCGCAACATCCGCGCCCTCGGCAGCACCCAGCTGCCGGCCACGCCCCAGGAAGCCCAGGCCATATTCACCGTCATTGGCGAGGCGCGCGAAAAAAGCATCCTCAGCCTCTCTGGCGCCGGCCGCATACGCGAATTCCAGCTGCGCTACCGCTTTGCCTATCGCGTGCATGACCTGAAGGGTCGGGAATTCATCCCGCCGACGGAAATCGTCCTGGTGCGCGACATCAGCTTCAGCGATGAGCAGGTACTGGCCAAGGAATATGAGGAAGGCTTGCTCTATCGCGACATGCAGAACGACATGGTGCAGCAGGTGATGCGCCGCCTCGCCGTCGCGAAAATCGAAGGCTGAGCCGGGCCGGGCCCGCCATGCAGCTGCGCGCCGACCAGCTCGCCTCGCATCTCGCCAAGACGCTTGCGCCCCTCTACGTCCTGCACGGCGACGAACCGCTGCTGGTGATCGAGGCGGGCGACGCCATCCGCGGCGCCGCCCGTGAAAAGGGCTACACCGAACGCGAGGTGCTGGTCACCGGCGCCGGCTTCAAGTGGGACAGCCTGATGCTGGCCGCTGGCAACCTGTCGCTGTTCGGCGGCAACAAGCTGGTGGACCTGCGCATTCCCAACGGCAAGCCCGGGCGCGACGGCGGCGAGGCGCTGCAGCGCTACAGCGGGCGCCTGTCCGACGGCGTGCTGACGCTGGTCACCCTGCCGCAGCTCGACTGGGCCACACGCAAGACAGCCTGGTTCAAGGCCCTCTCCGACGCCGGCGTGGCGATCGAGCTGAACGCGCCGGGCCTCGCCGAACTGCCCGACTGGATCGCCCTGCGCCTGGCACGACAACAGCAAAAGGCAGAACGCGCCGCCCTGGAATTCATCGCCGCCCACGTCGAAGGCAACCTGCTCGCCGCCCACCAGGAGATCCAGAAGCTCGGCCTGCTGCACCCGCCCGGGAACCTGACGCTCGCCCAAGTCGAGGATGCAGTGCTGAATGTAGCGCGCTATGATGTCGACAAGCTGCGCGCGGCCCTGCTCGAGGGCAACGCCGCCCGCTGCGCCCGCCTGCTGGAAGGCCTGCGCGGCGAGGACGTGGCGCCGCCACTGCTGTTGTGGGCCTTCGCCAGCGAAATCCGCACGCTGGCGGCGTTGCGGGCCGCCCAGGACGAAGGCAGGCCGCTGGCCGCGGCGCTGCGCGCCGAGCGGGTGTTCGACGATCGCCGCGCCGCCGCCCTGCAACGCGCCCTGCCGCGGCTGCGCACGCCTCAGCTGCGCGCCGCCCTGCTCGCCGCGGCGCGCATCGACCGCATGATCAAGGGCCTGGTGCAGGGCGATGTATGGGATGAATTTCTGCAGCTGGCATTGCGGCTGGCAAGGAACCCGGCATGAGCGTCGCCCGCCGGGCCGCCCCAAGGGCGACGCAGTCAGCGACATGGGGCCGCTCAGCGGCAAACAACCGTCATCCCCTTCCTCGGGAAGGGGGCGGGGGGAAGGCAAAATGAATATCAAGGACTACATGCAGTCCCTCGGCCGCCAGGCGCGCGAGGCTTCGCGCGCGATGGCACGGGCGTCGACCAACGCCAAGAACCGCGCCCTGCTGGCCATGGCCGCGGCCGTACGCCGCGAAAGCGCGGCGCTACTTGCCGCCAACCGCGAGGACCTCGGCGCCGCGCGCGCCGCCGGCCTGGACGAGGCCATGCTCGACCGCCTCGCCCTTTCCGACAAGTCGGTGGCGACGATGGCGGAGGGGCTGGAGCAGATCGCCGCCCTGGCCGACCCCATCGGCGAGATCAGCGACCTGAAGTTCCGCCCCTCCGGCATTCAGGTCGGCCGCATGCGCGTGCCGCTCGGCGTCATCGGCATCATCTACGAGGCGCGTCCCAACGTTACGGTGGATGCCGCCGGGTTGTGCCTGAAGGCTGGCAACGCGGCCATCCTGCGCGGCGGCTCCGAGGCGATCCGCTGCAACCGTGCCCTCGCCGCCCTGGTACATGAAGGCCTGCGCGAGGCGGGCCTGCCAGCCGAAGCGGTGCAGGTGGTGGACACCACCGACCGCGCCGCCGTAGGCGAACTGGTGACGATGCGGGAATTCGTCGACGTCATCGTGCCGCGCGGCGGCAAGGGGCTGATCGAGCGCATCTCCAGCGAGGCGCGCATCCCGGTCATCAAGCACCTCGACGGCAACTGCCATGTGTATGTCGACGACACTGCCGACGCCGACAAGGCGCTCGCCATCGTCGACAACGCCAAGACGCAGCGGCTGGGCACCTGCAACACCGCCGAATCGCTGCTGGTGGCGCGCGGCGTTGCCGGCACGCTGCTGCCGCAGCTCGGCGCCCTGCTGGCCGGCAAGGGCGTGGAATTGCGTTGCTGCGCCGAGTCGCTGGCGCTGCTGCGACAGGCCGGCGTAGACGCGGCGAAGCTGAAGGAAGCGACGGAGCAGGACTGGTACGAGGAATACCTCGCTGCCATCCTCGCCGTGAAGGTGGTGGCCGATGTCGACGAGGCCATCGCCCACATCAACAAGTATTCCTCGCAGCACACCGACGCCATCGTCACCGAGGACTACACCCGCGCCATGCGCTTCCTGCGCGAGGTGGATTCGGCCTCGGTGATGGTGAATGCCTCGACGCGCTTCGCCGACGGCTTCGAGTACGGGCTGGGCGCCGAGATCGGCATTTCCACCGACAAGATCCACGCCCGCGGCCCGGTCGGCCTGGAGGGCCTGACCAGCCAGAAGTGGATCGTGCTGGGCAGTGGAGAGGTGCGTCAGTAAAAGTCAGTCCCCGCAACACGGCGAAAAGCCGACAACAACGACAAGGAGGAGAAACCATGAAACACCGCAACGTCATCGCATCGTTGGCGACCGTCCTCGTGCTGACTGCCTGCGCCACGGTGCCGCCGGAGAGCCGCCAGCTCGCCGCCAACTACAATGCCATGCAGCCGACCTCCGGCCTGTCCAAGGAGATGACCATGGAGCAGGCCGAGCGCATCCGCGACGGTCTGGTCGCGGAACTCGCCGCCAGCCAGGGCAGGATCGTCGGCTACAAGGCCGGCCTCACCAACCCGGCGGTGCAGAAGCGCTTCGGCGTGAACTCCCCGGTGCGCGGCGTGCTGCTGGAGAAGATGCTGCTCGAGGACGGTGCGGAAGTGCCGGCAAAGTTCGGCGCCATTCCCTTCTTCGAAGCCGACATCGCGGTGGTGGTCAAGGACGAGGGCATCAACCAGGCGAAGACCCCGGCCGAGGTGATGAAACATGTCGCCAGCATCCGCCCCTTCATCGAGCTGCCCGACCTGGTGACGGCCAAGGAGCAGCCGCTGACCGGCGCCGTCATCACTTCCTTCAACGTCGGCGCGCGCCTCGGCGTGCTGGGCAAGCCGATCGCCGCCACGCCGGAGATGGCCGACGCGCTCGGCAAGATGAGCGTCGTCATGCGCGACCAGGACGGCAAGGAGCTCGGCCGCGCGCCCGGCGCGGCCATCCTCGGCCATCCGCTCAACGCCGTCGTCTGGCTGGCGCAGGACGTCGCCAAGTCGGGCGGCAAGCTGCGCGCCGGGGACATCCTCAGCCTGGGCTCCTTCACGGCGCCGAATTTCACCAAACCGGGCACCAAGGTCACGGTGACGTACGAGGGCCTGCCGGGCAACCCGA
>JAEHDO010000201.1 GCA_016880375.1 Betaproteobacteria bacterium
GGCGGCCTGCTCGGCAAAAGTCAGTCGTTGCGGGACGGCGACAGGTCCGGCCTGCGGCTCGGTGGATGTTTCCACGTCGGTCGTCGCTTCGGCGACAGGCGTTTCCGCCGGCTTGGGCGGTGCGGTCCGCAGCTCGTCCAGCATCTTGTAGAGCCAGCGCGTTTTCGCCTCGAGGTCGACGTAGCGCCGCTCCGATTCGCGCCGCGCCTTGCCGAGCCGCCACTCCATCAGGACGTAGAAGACGATCAGCGCGAGCAAAAAGGCGTAAAAAGTGTCCATTGACCGCTCCTAGCGATTGTCGCCGCGTAGGCCGGCGACGATTTCCTGCAGCGCTTCCGGCGTGGCGGCTTCCGGCGCCACGGCCGGCGCCACACACAGACTGACTTTCGAAAACAGGCCGCGACGGAGCGGCCGCGTCATGGCTGGCCCGTCCTTGCGCGAGAAGAAGCTGCCCCACAGACCCCTCAGCGCCATCGGCACCACCGGCACCGGCGTGCGCGCGACGATGCGCGTGATGCCCTTCCTGAACGGATAAAGTTCGCCGGTATCGGTGATGCGTCCCTCGGGGAAGATGCCGACGAGCTCGCCGGCCTCGAGCGCCTTCGCCACCTCTTCGTAAGCCCTTTCCAGCAGCGCCGGATCCTCCTTCGCCGATGCGATCGGGATGGCGCGCCCTTCGCGGAAAACAAAATTGATGATGGGCAGCTTGAATATCCGGTGGTCCATGACGAAGCGGATCGGCCGCGGGCACGCCGCCGCGATGACCAGCGCGTCCACGAAGCTGACGTGGTTGCAGACGATCACCGCCGCGCCCTCCTCGGGGATGTGCTCCAGCCCCTCCTTCTTCAGGCGGTACACCGAGTGGATCAGCAGCCACACGATGAAGCGCACGAGGAACTCCGGCACCAGCCGGTAGATGTAGAGCGCGACGACGGCGTTCATCAGCGCCGTGACGAGCAGCAGCTGCGGGATGCTCACGCCGGCGGTGAAGAGGCCGATGGCGATGCCCGCCGCGGCGACCATGAACAGCGCGTTGAGAATGTTGTTGCCGGCGATGATGCGCGAGCGGTGCGACGGTTCGGAGCGGATCTGGATCAGCGCATACAGCGGCACGATGTAGAAGCCGCCGAAGAGGCCGATCAGGAAGAGATCGCCGAGGATGCGCCAGTGGCCGGCATCCTGCAGGAAGGCGGCCAGCGCCATCGGCTCGTGCTGGATGTGCGCGGCGAGGGCGAAATAGAGGTCGATGCCGAACAGCGTCAGGCCGATCGAGCCGAAGGGCACCAGGCCGATCTCCACCTTGTGGCCGGAGAGGCGCTCGCACAACAGCGAGCCGACGCCGATGCCGATCGAGAAGACGATCAGCAGCAGCGTCACCACCGATTCCTGGCCGGAGAGGATGTCCTTCGACAGGTTGGGGAACTGCGTGATGAAGATCGAGCCGTAGAACCAGAACCAGGAGATGCCCAGCACCGAGAGGAACACCGTGCGGTTGCCGCGCATGAACTGGAAGTTGCGCCAGGTCTCGGTGAGCGGGTTCCAGTTGATCTTCAGTTCAGGGGCGGCCGCCGGCGCCAGCGGGATCAGGCGCGAGAGCAGGAAGCCCGCCGCCGAAATGCCCATGGTGACGAAAGCCGCCGCGGTCACGCCCCAGCCCTCCTGCGCCACCAGCCAGCCGCCCAGCATCATGCCGACGAGAATCGCCACCGACGTGCCCATCTCGACCATGCCGTTGCCGCCGACGAGCTCGGACTCCTTCAGGTGCTGCGGCAGGATGGCGTACTTCACCGGGCCGAACAGCGCCGACTGGATGCCGCCGAGGAAGAGGGCGGCGAACAGGAGCGGCAGGCTGTGCAGGAAGAAGCCCGCCGCGCCCAGTGCCATGCAGCACAGCTCGATCGCCACCGTGATGCTGATCAGGCGCGACTTCTCGTACTTGTCGGCGAGCTGGCCGGCAGTCGCCGAGAAGAGAAAGAAGGGCAGCACGAACAGCGCCTGCGCCAGGTTCTGCAGGATGTCCGTCGACATCGTCGTGTAGCTGGCGGTGGAGTAGGTGAGCAGGATCACCAGCGCCTGCTTGAA
>JAEHDO010000202.1 GCA_016880375.1 Betaproteobacteria bacterium
CGTAGCGCAGGAAGTGATGGGTCTGGCCGAACATCGGGCCGACGCCGCCCATCTGGAACATCAGCCACTGCAGCGCCTCGTATTTGCCGCGGTCCGTCGCCGGCAGGAAGCGGCCGGTCTTGCCGGCGAGATACACGAGGATGGCGCCGGATTCCATCATGCGCATCGGCCGCCTTTTCGTCCCTTCGTCGGGCCCGTCCGGATCGACGATGGAGGGGATCTTGCCGTTCGGGTTGATGGCGAGATAGGCCGGCGCGAACTGCTCGCCCTGGGTGATGTCGATCTTGTGCACGCGGTAGGGCAGGCCGCACTCTTCCAGCATGATCGAGACCTTGCGGCCGTTGGGGGTGCCCCACGTATAAAGCTCTATCATTGCCTCTCCTCGGTTATCCTGCGGTTCCCGCGATTTTCGTCAACGTCCATGCTGAAGTGGCTGATCGCCCTGCTGATCACGGTCCTGGTTGCCGGCGTCTTCCTGCCGCGGCTGGCCGCCTTGCTGCGCATCGGCCGCCTGCCGGGCGACGTCAGCGTCCGCTGGCGCGGCCGCCCCTACCATTTTCCCTTCGGCACCGCCCTGCTGCTCTCCCTGCTCGCCACGCTGTTGTACCGCCTGCTGTAGGGCCGCATCGAATTCGGCCCAGCCCTGCGGTGTCCACTGGAACAGGCGGCGGGAAATCGGGCGTCCCTGGTGTCGCTCCACGGTTTCCACCGTCTCCTGCAGCTGCTCCAGCTTTTGCGGCTCGAGGGTGGCGGTGAACACCACCACGTCGCGCGTCGGCATGCCGAGGATGAGGACATCGCCCAGCGAAAGCGTCAGCTCGGCCCAGCGCCAGTGCAGCAGGACGCGGCTGGCGGCATAGCCGTCGTCGGTCTCGATGACCTGCAGCCAGGGCAGCTTGCCGACCTGCTTGATGGCGATCTCTCCGTGGGCGCGGTCGAGATTGGCCAGCGCGCGCTGATGCAGGCGCTCGGGGTCCATGCCCCAGCCCTTCATCATGCCGTGCGAGACCAGTTGCGCGCCTTCCTTGAATTCGAGGGCGTACATGATGCGCACGTCGGCAAGGAAATCGCGCGCCACCAGGGCGTTGTCCTCGAACCAGGTCTCGGCGTTGTCGATGTTGCGGCCCATGCGCGCCAGCTGCACGGCCAGCCGCTTGCGCGCCTGGTCCAGGTAGCGCTTGCCGATCAGCACCGGGCGCAAGGCCGCCATTTCCTCCTCCGCAGTGCGTACCGGCGCGGTTTCCGCCGGCTTTTCCGGCACCGCCGGCGCCTCCTCGCCCCGCACCGGCAGGGCAAGCAACGTCAGGAATGCCAGCAGCAGGGTTCTCATGAAAGTCAGTCCTCGCAGGACGGCGCTTTTTTCAGGGCGGCGACGCGCGCCTCGTGCACGCGCTGCGCGATCTGTGCCTTGTCGGCCGTGGCGGCGGCGATGGCGCCGGCATCCACCGACTGCACGGCCGCGAGGGCGCCGCGCAGGATGCTGCCGGCCGGCCAGGGGCGGTCCTCCCAGCCGGGCCGGCCGCGGAA
>JAEHDO010000203.1 GCA_016880375.1 Betaproteobacteria bacterium
GATGCTCTGCATCGTCTCCTTGTCGGGAAACTTGATGTAGTGGAAGAAGCAGCGGCGCAGGAAGGCGTCGGGCAGTTCCTTTTCGTTGTTGCTGGTGATGAAGACGATCGGGCGATGATTCGCCCTGACCAGCTCGCGCGTCTCGTAGACGTAGAACTCCATGCGGTCGAGCTCGCGCAGCAGGTCGTTGGGGAATTCGATGTCGGCCTTGTCGACCTCGTCGATGAGGAGCACCGTCGGCGTCTCGGCGCTGAAGGCCTGCCACAGCACGCCCTTGACGATGTAGTTGGCGATGTCGTGGACGCGGCTGCCGTGCTCGCCGCCGAGCTGCGAGTCGCGCAGGCGCGAGACGGCGTCGTATTCGTAGAGGCCCTGCTGCGCCTTGGTGGTGGATTTGATGTGCCACTGCAGCAGCGGCAGGCCGAGGGCCGCGGCGACGGTCTCGGCGAGCATGGTCTTGCCGGTGCCCGGCTCGCCCTTGACGAGCAGCGGGCGCTGCAGGGTGATGGCGGCGTTGACCGCCAGCATCAGGTCCGGCGTGGCGACGTAATCGGTGGAGCCTTCGAAGCGCATGGGATTCATCCGTTGGTTGGGTTTGCCAATTATAGAAGCCTGATGGGTGCCTGAGCGAGCCGGAGCGGGGAAACGGCTTATCCGAGCCGGCGCCTGAGGCATTCCAGGTAGGCTTCGCCGTCCGGCGGGGACTGACTTTTCTGTGCGCGCCAGAGCGTTTCCCCCAGGCATTCGAGCACGTCGTGCAGGGCGTCATGGCGGTCGCCGCGGCGGGCGAGCAGCGCCTCGAAGGCGGCACGCAGGCCGGGCGGCTGGTCGATGGAGAGCTGCTCCTCGACAGCCAGGTGCAGGGACAGGTGCAGGAAGGGGTTGGCTTCGCCGGATTCCGGCGTCCACTCGCGGGCGAGGGCCGCCTCGGCGCTGTCGAGCAGGCCGTGGTATTCGGGGTGCAGCGCGACGAGGCCGATGGCCGCATCCTCCAGCGGCGAGACGACCTCCCGCGCCCGGTGCTTGCGCCAGGCATCGACGAAGAAGCGGCGCGCCTGATCGCGGCTGGGGTTAAACACGGGTGCCCGCCCTCGATCCCGCGCCACTGCCCGAAGCCGGGCCCGTGGCCTCTGCGCCAAACAGCGCCAGCACCGCGGCGTTGTGAATCTGCTGATTGCCGTTGAACAAGGGGGCGACCTGGCCGCCGCCGTAGGCGCCGATCAGGGGCATGCCCGGGAATCGCGCCTTGACCACTTCAAGGTCGCGGTCTTCGCCGCCGAAGAAGTAGGGTCCGCGTCCGAGGCAGGAGAAGAGCAGGCCGAAGTCCGGCGCCGAGCCGAGCCGGTCCGCCAGTTGGCCGGCGAGGCGGCGCATGTCGTTTTCAGCCGCCAGGTCCTGCCGCATCGCCCAGAAGACCCGGTCGCCGTCGTCGGGCGGCAGGGTCAGGGTGACCGAGCGTTCCTCGTGGTTGGCGGCGATGACCGGCACCAGGACGTAGCGCCCTTCCTCGATGGCGCGCTCCGGTTTGCCTGAAACGA
The DNA here is from genome assembly GCA_016880375.1 of Betaproteobacteria bacterium. Lineage (GTDB taxonomy): Bacteria > Pseudomonadota > Gammaproteobacteria > Burkholderiales > Rhodocyclaceae > Desulfobacillus. The sequence continues at coordinate 1,539 of JAEHDO010000203.1, forward strand.
TGCCGGCGGCCAGCAGGTGGAAGGGCAGTTTCTCCATCTCGCGCATTTCCGGCGGCAATTCGCGCAGCAGCGCATTCAGCGCGGGATGGCTGCCCAGTTTCAGCACATCGCGGCCGTTGCAGGTCGCGGCGCGCGCTTCGCCGAGGATGCGCATGCCGCGCGAGACGCCGATGGCCGCACGCGCACCGGCGACGGCCGTTTCGCAGCGCCCGTCGTCGGCCATCTTGCCGTGGCACCAGATGCGCCCGGCGCCGTGCGCGCTGTTGTCGGTCGACAGCAGGCCGTAGCGGGGCCTGCCGCCGCCCAGCCAGTTGCGGGGGGCGGCGTTCGGCGCGGCCAGGCTGAGCAGGGGGGTGTTCGCTTCGGGGTGCGCCGCCAGTCCGCAGTCGCCGCCGAAGACCATGGCGCAGGCGGCCGGGCGGTCGAGCACCCAGTCCTCCTCGGTGAAGATGCCCGGCGCGGTGCAGCCGGTCACCTGCAGGCAGTGCGCGGCGCGCGAGGCGGCCAGCACGGCGGCATGGGCCTGATGCACGAAATCCGTGCTGAGGAAGAGCAGCACGCTGCGGGCGATGCCGGTGCCGGCGCGCTCGAGCGCCGCACGCACGACAGCGGCCGCCAGTTCGGGATCGGCCTTGTCGGCGGAAAAGATGGCAGTGCCGATCGGGCTCATCCTGCGGTTTTCTCCGGCCATTCGCACAGGTCGTTGATGAGGCAGTGCGGGCAGTCCGGCTTCAGGGCCTTGCAGACGTAGCGGCCGTGCAGGATCAGCCAGTGGTGGGCGTTGTGGCGGTATTCGGCAGGGATGGCCTTGAGCAGCTTTTCCTCGACTGCGCGCACGTCCCTGCCGGAGGCCAGGCGCGAGCGGTTGGCGAGGCGGAAGACATGGGTGTCGACGGCAATCGTCGGCTCCCCGAAAACGGTGTTGAGCACGACATTGGCCGTCTTGCGGCCGACCCCGGGGAGGGCTTCCAGCGCGGCGCGGTCGTTGGGCACTTCGCCGCCGTATTGCTCGAGCAGGATCTGCGTCATGGCGGCGACGTTCCTCGCCTTGGACTTGTAGAGGCCGATGCGGCTGATGCAGGGCGTCAGTCCCGCCTCGCCGAGCCCGGCCATCGCCTGCGGCGTGCCGGCGACCTTGAACAACTCGCGCGTGGCGAGATTCACGCTCTTGTCGGTGGCCTGCGCGGAGAGGATCACCGCCACCAGCAACTGGTAGGGCGTGCGGTACTCCAGCTCGGTGGCCGGGGCGGGATTGGCCTGGGCGAAGCGCTCGAAGATGGCGCGAACCTTCTTCGGCGTCATTGCGGTGCTCAGGCCGCAGCGCGTGCGGGCGCGGCCGGAAGGATGCGCCTGGCGGCGCGGGCATCCAGCCAGTTGCGCCCGGCGATCATGAAGCCGAGCACCAGGAAGGCGCCGGGCGGGAGGATGGCGACGAGGAAGCCCGGGTAGTTTTCCGGCAGCAGCTGCAGGGCGCGCGTGCCGGGAATCACCATCTCGATGCCGGAGAACAGCTGGCCGGTGCCGATGACTTCCCGCAGGCCGCCGAGCACGGCGATCGCCACCACCATGCCGACGCCCATCATGGCGCCGTCCCAGGCGGCGATGAGGGGCGTGTTCTTGGCGGCGAAGGCCTCGACGCGCGCCAGCACGATGCAGTTCACCACGATCAGCGGGATGAAGATGCC
>JAEHDO010000204.1 GCA_016880375.1 Betaproteobacteria bacterium
CAGTTTCGCCAGCAGGCGGGGGATGTCTTCGGGCCGATGCTGGCCATCGGCGTCCATGAATACCAGGATGTCGCCCGTCGCGGCGCGGGCGCCCGTCTTCACCGCCGCGCCGTTGCCCTTCGGATAGGGATGGGAGATGACGCGTGCCCCGCATCCGGCAGCGACTGTCGCCGTCCCGTCGGTCGAGCCGTCGTCGACGACGATCACCTCCGTCTCCGGCAGCTGGCGCCGAATCTCCGCCAGCAGCGGTCCAAGGGCGGCGGCCTCGTTGCGGGCCGGCATGATCAGGCTGAGTTTCACGATTTTTCTCCGACCCGGCGCACGCTGACGCCATGCACTATCCCCATGAAAGGGGCTTCAGCCCCGACATTGGCGTTGCGCGAAAATCCAGTAGTGGCCCATGCATCCCAAGGATGTCGGTTACACGGGCATGTTGCACTAAGATTATGCATGCCATCCGGGAAGATCGCCATGCCGCCGTGCTGCCGGGGCTGACTTTCGCGCGGCGCAGTTGCCTGCTGCGGCTGATTCACCTTCCCGCCATCCCTGTGCTACTTGCCCTGGAGGTGCAGCCGCCACATCTCAAGCAGGGCATTCTCGAGATTGGCGGCAAAGCGAGGCGCATCGAACAAGGGCGAAGCCAGCGCCTTTTCGCGCAGCCCGGCCCGGAGTTGCGCCAACCGGTCGATATCGGCAGCAAGCGCCACTGCCTTTGCGATGAAGTCCGCCTCGTCATGGGCAACCCAGTCTTCAAGGCCGGCGCAGGCCAGCAGGCTTGCGCCCTGCCGGGAAAGCAAGGTGTTTCCGGCCAGCGTCAGCGTCGGCACGCCCATCCACAACGCTTCGCACGTGGTCGTGCCGCCGGGATAGGGAAAGGTGTCGAGGATCACGTCGATTTCGGCATGCGCCGCGAGATACTCCTCCCTGAAGACAGGTCCGCTGATCTTCACCCGCTCTGAAGCGATGCCGGCCCGGGAAAACCGCTGCAGCAGGGCCTCCCGCGCGGCGGGATCGTCCATCTGCTTGCATTGCAACCTCAACCGGGCTTGCGGCAGGGCCTTGAAGATGCGCCCCCAGGCGGCGAGCACGCCGTCATTGAGCTTGGACAGGTTCTGGAAACAGCCAAAGGTGAGGTAGCCGTTGCGCTTGGCCGGCAGCATTCCCGGTTTCAGCTTCCCGATTGCCGTTGGCGGCGTGAAGCACAGCCGGGTGTCCGGCAAATACCAGATCTGTTCCGTGAAATGCGCCTGATGGGATTCCGGCACGGAGGTTCTGTCTGCCAGCAGATAATCCATTCCGGGTACGCCTGTCGAAGCGAAATATCCCAGCCAGCTCACCTGTAGCGGCGCGGGCTTCCAGGCGAATACCGGCAGGCGGTTATGGGAAGTGTGTCCCGACAGATCGATCAGGAGGTGAATGCCGTCATCGTGGATTCTCCGGGCCGCCGCTTCATCACCGAGATTTTCTATGGGATGCCAGGCGGAGAAACAGGGCTTGATGCGAGCGGTCAGCTCGTCCTCTTCGGAAACGGTGGGGTAGGCCACCAGTTCGATCCTAGGGGATTTCAGGTGCGCAACAACGCTTTCCAGGAAATAGCCTACGGGATGGCTCAGGAAGTCGGCCGAGACCATGCCGACACGCAAGGCCTGCGCGGCAGGGTCGGCGGACCAGTGCTGGTAGGGCCTGGCTTTCGCCATCACCATCTCGCCATAGCGCCTGGCTTCGGCCAGGTACAGGTCCGGCGTGAAATCGTTTTGGTATCCGCTAGCAAAAAGCAGGCAGCCAACTGCCTCAATTGCCACATCCTTTGAGTCTAGCGCGAGCGCTTTCCGATACCATGTAATCGCTCCCTCGTAGCGCCCCAGCTCCATGAGCGCCTTCCCTATGTTGGAATGGACCTCGGCATAGTCGGGGCGCAACGCAAGGGCCCTTTCATAGCAGGCAATTGCCCGCTCGAATTGCTTTTCATGCATGCGCAGGTTGCCCAGGTAATAGTGAAAGTCCGCATTGTTCGGGTTGAGCAATAGCCCCTTTTCAATAGTCTTTTCTGCGGTTTCATAGTGGCCGCCCCTGTACAGCGCGCGGCACAGGTCGCGATAGGCGACTTCAAATGCCGGGTTGAGTTCAATGGCCTTGTTGAAGCATTCGATGGCTGCCTCGACATTGCCCTGCTCCTCGGCAATGGTGCCCAGTATGTAAAAGGCGTCCTCCAGTCCCGGATTGATCTGAATGGCCTGCCTGAGGGAGCGCTCGGCATCGTCATGAAGCTTCTGCTCCCGCAAGACGAATCCCAGGTTGAGATGCGCTTCGGCAAAGCGTGGATTGAGCGAAATGGCCTGCCTGTAGCAGTCCGCCGCTTCGTCCAGCTTCCCTTGGGACAAGAACTCGTTGCCGCGACTTTTCAGGTTAGCGCTCTCGATGGCCGGATCGGCATTTGACCGCCTATTCGGATCCGGCTCGGCGTTGAAATCGCCGGCAAGATTCAGGAGGGAAGCCTCCCTGGCATCGGGCTGGTTCTTGAAAGCGACCACGGTAATTTCCAGATTGCCGGTGCGGCTGAAGACAAACTGAAAGCCGGCCATCCTCAAGGCCGCGGCCAGGGACTTTTTCGTGAATCCGGTTTTGTGGGCAAAGAAGTCGTTGCCGCTTCTTGCGATCTCGGTTCTCAATCCATAGATGACATCGATGACGGCGATCGGTCCGGCCGGGGACTGATAAAGGACATCTTCGATGTCGAGACCGTCGCGAACCACGCTGCGCATCAGTTCCGCCATGTCCGGGACGCGTATATAGGCAAAGCCATCGTCCTTCAGGACGTGCAGGAATCCTGCAAGGACCTTTGCCACGTCGTGATGGAAATAATGTTCCAGGTTGTGCGAGCAATACACGGCGTCGTATGCGGATCCCTTCAGGGCCGCCAGGTTGCGGGCATCGCAAACCACATCCGGGTGAACGGCCGGATCAATGTCCAGCATGACATGCTGCCATCCGCCGAACGCTTCGGGTATCTGGATTTCCTTGCTGTTGCCGCCGACATTCAATACTTTCCTGATTCGCGGTGACTCCCCGATCGCTGCCGAGTCGGCCGGATGATCAGACGCACCCTTTTGGGGGGCAATGGCTTTTTTGAGAAAACTGAACATAGCGGATCCAGAGAAATGCTTACCTATGCACTGGCTGACAACCCCGGAACGGCATGCCCACTACCCGATCCGATGAACCTGCGGGCTGGCGTCCAATTACGCCAATCCGGCCGGCGGATTAGCGCAGGGCGATCATGATGTCCTTGGTCATCACATCGACAAGCCCGATATCGTGGCCCATATCGTGCAACTTCCACTTGAAGGCGTTTCCCAGTTTTGCCTTCTGATAGGCATTCAGCTTTTGCGCGGCATTGAACTGCCGGGCTTTCAGCAAAAGCTGCGCAACGAGTTTCTGCTGTTTTTCCGCAATCTTTTGATTGCTCGCCTTCGAATTGAGTTTGGATTGCTTGTCGTAGAAGTCGGCAAGGCTATGCCCGAAATCGACTGCCGCCTTTGCATCGAACCAACTCAGGATCATGCGCGCGCCCCCAAAACCTATTCATTAAATGCAGCCTGGCACTGCAGGACGACATTCTACTGATTCCCGCTTCAGCGCCGGAACGACTATTTGCCGACGCAGGCCGCGCCGGCCTGATGACTGCCCAGGCAGCGCCTCAATTCGGCCATCAACTCCCTTTCGGCACGATTCAAAGGCAGCTTCTCGGCGCTGGCCAGCATCCCGAGGGCTTCTGCCGGATGGCCTTGGAGAATGGCCAGCTGCGCCTGTTTAAGGCGGTTGGCGGAATTATACGGGGCGATGGCCAGCGCGCGCTCCAGTGCAGTCTGGGCGGCAGGCAGATCACGCACACCCAGCACGAGATAATCCGCCAGCCAGGAGTGCATGTCGACACGGTGATGCGGGGCGGCGGTCGGGTTGTCCAGCGCAGCGGCAAAAAGTTGCTCCACATCCGCTCGTTTGAGACAAAGGGTGCCCGAGATCGAGAGGTCCTTCAGCACGAGCAATATCCCGCTGTCGCCCGGACCGAAGGGCATGTTGCGCAAGCGGCGGGCCAATTCCGCAATCCAGCCTGTTTCAGCCGGGATTCCGGCGCGGCAGTTCAGGTAAATGAGGCCGAGCCAGCCGAGCTTGAAGCCGGGATCCAGCTCACCTGTCCGCTCGAAGTGCGCTCTGGCGAATGAATAGGCTGGAGAATCGGCCCGGGTTGCCTCGGGCTGTGAAGCCAGTGCGCGCCCCGCTTCGTACTGGGCCCGCGGAGAACTTCTATGGTGCTGCGCCTCGATTTGTGTGCGCAGGATCTCGCCGCTGTACTGGTGCGACCGCAAGGCGGTAACGAATGGCAGGTAGAGCAGCGCCGCCGCGGCCAGCGTGGCGCCGAGCGTCCTGCGCGGCCCGGATGCCGCCAACAGGCGGCTCAGTCCATAGAGGCCGGTCAGCAGCATGCCGAGCAGCGGCAGGTAGTTGCGATGCTCGTGCGCGATTTCCAGCGGCAAGAGGGTGGACTCCAGCGCATGGCCGACAAAGAACCAGGCAATGCCGAGAGACGCAAGCGGCGCCCGCGCACGGAGCCGCCAGGCCAGCCAGGCCAGGCCAGCCAGGCCCACCCACGCCGGCAGCGTCGTCCAGGGCGTGAGCAAGCCGGTCGAAAGGGCGATGTCGTCGTGGTAAAGCCCTAACGCTTCCAGACGCGGCAGGGCAATGAGTCCAAGGTAGAGCCACAGCACGCGCCCTTCTGTGAGCATCCGTTCGAGAGGGGAAAAGTCGCGAACCGCATAGCCAGCCCATAGCCATCGGCCGGAAGGCAGCGCCAGGTAGGCCACTGCCCCGAGCAAAGTCAGCCCAGCCAATACGGCGAAGACGCGCGCGAAGCCGTCCAGGCTGCCGCGTTCATTGCGCCGCAGAATCAGTTCCCAGGCCAGGGCGAAGAACGGGAAAAGCGCACCGCTTTCCTTGCTGAAATACGATAGGGGCCACAGCACACCCCACGCCAATATGAGAAAGGCTGCGCCGCCGCGGCCGCCGCGCTCGCGCGCGATCAGATGAAGTAGCAGGGCAGCCAGGAGAAACAGGGCCGACAGGCTGGTCATGCGCTGCACAACGTGCAGAACCGGCGTAAGTTGTAGCGGATGCAGCAGCCAAATCACGGCCACAACGCCGGCAAACACCGTTGCCTCGGGAGTCCCAGAGGATTTCCGCCGCGCCGCCGCGTAGAGGCGCAGGCCCAGCAGGAAGACCAGCACCCCGCAGGCGGCGTGGATGGCGAGATTGGTCGCCTTGAAGGCGAAGGGATCGAAGCCGCTGAAATAGTAATTGAGGCCGAAACTCAACTGGGCGATGGGACGGCCCGAGGGGCCGGAGCGTCCGCTGGCGAGTGCTTCGCGCAGGGAACCTGCGTCGAAACGATCAAGCCGAACGCCTTCGGCATACAGAATGCTCGGCTCGTCATCGAAGAAAAAGCCGCCCTGCAGCCCCGGCGCGTAAAGCGCCGCCAGAAGCGCATAAACAACGAATGCCGCAAGCGCGGTAAAGACTGAAATTCGCACGAATGGAGGAAGCAAAAAGAAAAAGCCCCCTGGGGTCGCCAGGGGGCCTCTCGTCAGACCAGATCGATCAGAAGTCCTTGCAGGAACCCGGCAGGTACTTCGAGTTGATCGTGCCCTTGCCGCACTGCCAAGCCACGGCGCCGGTCGTCGATGTGCCGGAGGCACGCAGAATCAGCGTGGTGCCGGCAGCAGCGCCCAGACCGGTAACGTTCTGCAGCGTCACGGTGATATCGCCTGCGTTATCGTCGGTATACGTCCAACCCACGCTTGCCACCCACTGCGAAGCCTGCGTCTGCACGTTCATCGAGGCGGCGCTGTTCAGCATCTTGCCGGCATTTGCATAGACTTCGGAAACGGCGGTACGCGCCGATGAAGCGGCGATCAGACCTTCCGACACCTTGGCGCGGACCGTGTAGTCCTGATAGGCCGGCAGGGCAACGGCGGCCAGAATGCCGATGATCGCGACCACGATCATCAGTTCGATCAGGGTAAAGCCTTTTTGAATCGTCTTCATGAAGTTCTCCTTCTGCAGTTGGAAAGTATGGCTGGGGTGCTTTCCGGCACTCCCGACACACGCTGAATATTATGCAACAGTCGTGCCAAGTTGCCCAGCCGTGTTAACCCCTTGTTTTCGTGGAAGTCTGTCCCTGTGCACTCGGCCTGAATGTAATCCCGTGGCAGGAAGTGACGCTGAGCGTCAGCGTTGGTGCGCCGCGATATCCCGATTCTGGTACCCAGGGATTTTCGATTCATCCACGTCGTCTATCTGTTCCCGATCAAGAAACTTCTCGGCGTACTTCAAATAAACCTTTTCCCGCACGAAAACATCGAACAGATCCGGGTCGATGTGGCCGCCCAGCCGGAACTTGCCGAGAATATGCAGCGACTCGGAGAGGGTCTTGCCGCGCTTGTAGGGCCGATCGCGGGCCGTCAGCGCCTCGAAGATGTCGGCGATGCCCATGACGCGGGCCTGCACGCTCATCTGCTCGCGGCTGAGGCCCTTCGGGTAGCCCTTGCCGTCCATGCGCTCGTGGTGGCCGCCGGCGTATTCCGGCACGTTCTTCAGGTGCTTCGGCCAGGGCAGCTGCTCGAGCATCTTGATGGTGGCGACGATGTGGTAGTTGATCGTCTCGCGCTCCTTCTGCGTCAGCGTCCCGGCGCGGATGTTGAGGTTTTCCAGCTCGTCGTCGCTGAGGAAGTTGGCGGATTTGCCGTCGACGTCGATCCAGCGATAGCCGGTGCCGATCTTCTTCACCCGTTCCTGGTCCTCCGGCGTCATGAGTTCCGAGCCGACATTGGACTGGCGCAGGAATTCGCGGTCGGATTCGATCTGGTGAAGATGGCGGACCAGGTCCTCCTCGAGGGCTGCCTCGGCGCGCGCGTCGTGCGAGTCGCGCAGCGCCAGCTTGGCCTTCAGCATGGCGATCTGCGCATCGCGCTTGAGCACCTCGAAGCGCGTGTCGACGAGATGGATGCGATCGAAGAGGGTCTGCAGCTTGGAGGCCTTGTCGACCACATGCACCGGCGTCGTCACCTTGCCGCAGTCGTGCAGCAGGCCGGCGATCTTCAGCTCGTAGCGGTCCTTGTCCGTCATGCTGAAGTCGGCCAGGGGACCCTCCTTCGTCTCGTTCACCGCCTCGGCCAGCATCATCGTCAGGACCGGCACGCGTTCGCAGTGCCCGCCCGTGTACGGCGACTTCTCGTCGATCGCCACGTTGATGAGCTGGATGAAGGACTCGAACAGCTGCTCGAGCTGGGTAATCAGCTGGCGGTTGGTGAGCGCAATGGCCGCCTGCGAGGCGAGCGATTCGGCCAGGCGCTGGTCAGCTGCCGAAAATACGGTCACCTTCCCGGTGTCCGGGTCGATCGAGTTGAGCAGCTGCAGCACGCCGATGACCGCGTTCTCATGGTTCTTCATCGGCACGGTGAGGAAGGACTGCGAGCGGTAGCC
>JAEHDO010000205.1 GCA_016880375.1 Betaproteobacteria bacterium
GGCCATGCCGGAGAGCAGCGGCGGGTTCACTTCCTTGGCGCAGGCCCAGGACAGCGTCAGGCTCGCCGTCATCGTGCCCATGGCGAAGCACAGGACGTAGGTCAGCGCGGGCGGCAACGGGCCCGAGGCGATCCAGACCCACCAGCCGAGCGCGTGCAGGAGGGCGCCGCCGATCATCAGCGGCTTGCGCCGCTTCAGGCGGTCGGAGAGCGGCCCGACGATGAGGCAGCCGATGGCGAAGCCGCCGAAATACAGGCTGATGTGGCTGGAGGCCGCCGCCCGCGTCAGGCCATGCACCTGCGTCAGGTAGGGCACCGCCCACAGCCCGGCGAAGGCAAAGAAGCTGCCGGCGACGCCGAGGTTGACGAAGAAGCCCGGCCAGGTGGCGCGGTTCTTCATCACCGCCAGCAGGCCGCCGAGCCAGGCCGTGCGATCGACATGGGCGCCGGTGTGTGCCACGGACCCCTTCGCGCCCGGCTTGTCCTGCACCAGGAACCAGGAGAGCGTGCCGATCAGCAGTGACGACACGCCGATGCCGACGAACACCGCGCGCCAGCCGGCCGTCTGCGCCCCCCAGGCCAGCGGCGTGCCGGCCGTCATGGTGCCGACGTTGCCGAGGAACATCATGGCGCCGGTGAGCGTGGCGAAGCGGTTTTCCGCATACCAGACGGCGATGAGTTTCAGCATGGCGATGAAGGCCACCGAGACGCCGAAGCCGACCAGGGTGCGGCCGGCCAGGGCGAGTTCGAAGCTCGGCGCCATCCCGAACAGCAGCGAGCCGGCGCCGGCGACGAGGCCGCCGATGGCGAGGATCTTGCGCGGCCCCAGCGTGTCGGCCAGCACGCCGGTGGGGATCTGCATCAGCGTCAGGACATAGAAGTAGGCCGCCGCCAGCACGCCGAGCGAGGCGGCGCTGGTCTCGAAGGCGGCGGCGAGGTCGCGCGCGATGGCTCCCGGCGCGACGCGGTGGAACATCGACATCAGGTAGGAGCCGAGCGCCAGCAGCATGACGACGTTGCGCAGGCGCTTCTGCTGTGGGGTCAATTCAATCATCGGAGAAAGTCAGTCCCTGCGGCACGGCGGCAGCGGCGCCGGCGCGGCCGATCTCGTCGAGGTGCCGCTGCAGTTCGGCGCGCTCCATGTCCTCGAAGGAGAGGCTGAGGAAGGTGAGGATGCGCTCGGTGAGGGCGGTGTAGGCGCGCATGAAGGCGGCCCGCTTTTCGTCATCGCTGCCCTCCACGGCGGCCGGATCGTCGACGCCCCAGTGCGCGCGCAGGTAGTCGCCCGGCCACACCGGGCAAACCTCGCTGGCGGCGTTGCCGCACACCGTCACCACCAGGTCGAGCGCCGGCGCGCCCGGCGCGGCGAATTCGTCCCAGCGCTTGCTGCGCAGGCCGGCGCTGTCGAGGCCCTGTTCTTCCAGCAATTCCAGCGCGAAGGGATTCACCCGGCCGGCCGGCTTGCTGCCGGCGGAATAGGCGCGCACGCGGCCGCCGCCCAGCGCGTTGAACAGCGCTTCGGCAAGGATGCTGCGCGCCGAGTTGCCGGTGCACAAAACAAGAATGTTCCAAGGATGGTCGCTCATGACTTCTTAATCATGGTTCTTCAGACTTTACTGTGGGTAGCGAGCTGTCTTTGTTCCCTCTCCCGCCAGCGGGAGAGGGAGTGAGTGTGGTACGTCTTTCAGCTTTTGCTACCCACACGAAACTCTGAAGAACCTTAATCATAAACGCTTGCCGGGTTGACGCCGCGTCAGGCGCGGCGCTTCCGCCAGTTCGCCGGCGTGATGCCGGTCCAGCC
>JAEHDO010000206.1 GCA_016880375.1 Betaproteobacteria bacterium
ATTGTGGCCTGCGGCCTCGCGCTGAGGAGGTTCGACCAGTGATCCGCATCAATCTACTGCCCCACCGCGAAGAAAAGCGCAAGGCGCTGCGCCAGCAGTTTTTTGCGTTGTCGGGGCTGATTGCCGTTCTGGCCTTGCTCATCGTCGTGATGGTGCATGGCGTGATTGCCGGCTATATCAGTCAGCAAGAGAGCAAGAACGAGTTCCTGAAGAAGGAGATTGCCGCCCTCGACAAGGAAATCGATGAAATCAAGCGATTGAAAGAGCAGACTAACGCGCTCTTGTCGCGCAAGGGCGTGATTGAATCCCTGCAGGGCGGCCGTGCCGAGACCGTGCAGCTGTTCAACGAGCTTGCACGCCAGGTACCTGCCGGCATTTACCTTAAATCGCTGAAGCAGACGGGAAACAGAATTGTCATTACAGGGATCGCACAGTCGAATGCCCGCGTATCGACCCTGATGCGCAATCTCGAGGCCTCTCCCCTGCTCGAACGGCCGGACCTCGTCGAGATCAAGGCGGTGACCCAGGGCAACCGCCGCTACGCGGAATTCAACCTGAACGTGCTCGTTACAAGGACTGCGGCTGCGACGGACGCGAAGCCGGCGCCGGGAGCGCAGCCGCCCAAGCAGGACAAAAAAGCATGAAGAAGCCGAACCTGCCCAGTATGCCGGCGGTCCCGAAAGTCGATTTCCGGACGCTGGCCGAAGACTTCAGATCCCTTGACCCCAAGGATATCGGCACTTGGCCGCTCCTGCCGCGGGTGACTGTACTGTTGGGGGTGTTCGCTGCCTTGCTCGTCGCCGGCTGGTGGTTCGACTGGAAATCCCAACTGGAGGAGCTGGAGGGCAAACAGCAACAGGAGGCCAAGCTCAAGGACGAGTATCTTGACAAAAAGAAGCAGGCGGTCAATCTCGAAGAACATCGCAAGCAGTTGGCAGAAATCGACAAGAGCTTCGGCACGTTGCTCAAGCAGTTGCCGAACAAGGCTGAAATGGAAGCCCTGTTGATCGACATCAACCAGGCCGGGCTCGGGCGAGGATTGCAATTTGAACTGTTCAAGCCCGGCAAGGAAACGACCAAGGATTTCTACGCGGAATTGCCGATTACCCTGAAAATTACCGGGATCTATCATGACCTGGGGGCCTTCTCTGCCGACGTGGCCAAGTTGTCCCGCATTGTGTCGCTGACCAATGTTGCCGTTGTTCCGGAGAAGGGGGGGCAACTCAAGATGGACGCGATCGCCATGACGTACCGCTATCTTGATGAAGAAGAACTGGCGGCCCAGCGCAGGGCGAAGACGGCACAGGCCAAGGCAAAAGGAGCCAAGAAATGAGGCGGGCAGCCATTTTCCTGGCGTGTCTTGGCTTGACGGCATGTGGTGGCGAAGAGCATCAGGATGTGCGGCAGTGGATGAAAGAATCAACCAAGGATTTCAAGGGCAAGATCCCGCCCCTGCCGGCGATCAAGCAATTCCCTACGGTCGCGTATGAGGCCGCAGAGTTGGTCGACCCCTACAACACCTCCAAGATCGAACCCGAACGCAAGGCGGGAAGCGGGGGCGGGATCAGGCCCGACCTTGATCGCCGCAGGGAGCCACTTGAAGCCTATCCGCTTGAATCGCTCAAGATGGTGGGAACGCTGACCAAGGGAAAAATGGTCCACGCCCTGATTCAAGCCGACAAGAGCCTGCATCAGGTGAAGATCGGAAATTACATGGGACAGAACTTCGGCATCATTACGGATATCAACGAAACCGAGGTGAAACTGAAAGAACTGGTTCCCGATTCTCTGGGGGACTACATGGAGCGCACCAGCACTTTGCAATTGCAGGAGAAGCAGCAGGAGGGCAGGAAATGAATACCGTAAAAGACACCATGAAACGACTTTTTCTGCCGTTGTGCCTGCTGCTGGTTCAGCCGGCTTGGGCGCAGAACGCCATTGAAGCGCTCGGAGTTAGCCAGCAAGGCAGCGATATTCTCGTGAAGCTGACGACAAGCCAGCCCCTTGCATCCGACCCGGCAAGCTTCAGCGTGGCCAATCCGCCGCGCATCGCTTTTGACTTCCCGGGGGTCAAAAACGCGCTGGGCAGAAATTCACAAACCGTCAACGAAGGCGACCTGCGCAGTATCAGTCTGGTTCAGGTCGGCGATCGTACGCGCGTCGTGCTGAACCTGAGGCATGTGCGCCAGGCGACGACCCGGATTGAAGGCAAGGACCTGTACATCACCATTGGCGGAGTGGTTACCGATTCGGTGGCGAGGGCTGAGCAATCGAGCATGCCGCAGTTCGCCCAGGCCAAGCCTTCCGCGGACAGGGCCAGCATACGAGACATCAATTTTCGTCGCGGAAAGGGCGGTGAAGGCCGAGTCATCGTTGATCTGTCTGACAGCAACGTCGGCATAGACATTCGCCAGCAAGGTGCAAATCTGGTGGTCGAGTTCCAGAAAGCCGACTTGCCGGATACTTTGCGACGCCGTCTCGATGTCACGGATTTCGCTACGCCGATTACCACGGTGAACACGCAGCCCAAAGGCGAGAACATCCGCATGGTCATATCGCCCAAGGGGCTGTGGGAGCACAATGCCTACCAGAGCGACAACCAGTTCGTGGTCGAAGTGAAACCGCTGGTTGAAGATCCCAACAAGCTCGTACAGGGCGGCCGCAAGGGCTATCAGGGCGAAAAGCTGTCCCTGAATTTCCAGAACATCGATGTTCGTGCCGTGTTGCAGGTGATTGCAGATTTCACCGACTTCAACATCATTACCAGCGACACCGTCGGTGGCAGCCTGACCCTGCGCCTGAAGGACGTTCCGTGGGACCAGGCCCTGGATATCATTCTGCAGGCGAAGGGACTGGATATGCGCAAGAACGGCAACGTCATCTGGATTGCACCACGTGACGAACTGGCCGCCAAGGAAAAGCTACAGCTGGAATCTCGCCAGCAGATCACGGACCTGGAGCCGGTCAGGACCGAAACCTTCCAGCTGAATTACCACAAGGCAAAATCGGTCTTCGATTTCCTGAAGAACAAGGAGCAAACCGTTCTTTCCAAGCGCGGGTCGGTGATCGTCGATGAGCGCACCAACAAGCTCTTCGTTTCCGATACGCCCAACCGCCTGGAGGACGTGCGCAGGCTGATTTCGGAAATCGACCTGCCGGCACGACAAGTGATGATCGAGGCGCGCATTGTCGAGGCAGAGGACAACTTCAACAGGAACCTGGGCGCACGGCTGGGTTACAACAGCAATGCGGCGAATCAGATATTCAACGATGGCGCCAAGATACTATTTGGCGGCGGACTGGCGGCGACGGGATGGCAGACCGGCCAGATTTCCACGACGCCGAACTTCTTTACCAACAGCCTGACCACGAACCTGCCTTCGACGGCAATTACCGGCAAGCAGCCAGGGCAGTTTTCCTTCGTGCTGTTCAACAATGCGGCGACCCGCTTCCTGAACCTTGAGGTGAGTGCGCTTGAGCAGGATGGAAGAGGCAAGATCATTTCCAGCCCGCGCGTTGTCACCGCTGACCAGGTGGAGGCGCTCATCGAGCAGGGCGTCGAGATCCCATACCAGCAGGCCACCAGTTCCGGTGCGACCAGCATTTCCTTCCGCAAGGCCAACCTGGCGCTCAAAGTGAAGCCGCAGATCACGCCTGACGGCAGGGTCAATCTGACGGTAGACGTCAACAAGGACTCGCCAAACACCTTGATAGCAACCGGTGCCGGCGTCGCCATTGACACCAAGCACGTCAAGACCGAGGTTCTGGTCGAGAATGGAGGTACCGTGGTCATCGGGGGTATTTATACCCAGGATGACCGAAGCATCACCACGCGCATTCCGGTGCTGGGCGACCTGCCGTACGTCGGATTCCTTTTCAAGCACAATGAGAAAAGGGACAACAAGACCGAGTTGCTGGTTTTCATCACGCCGAAGATCCTCAGTGAATCCCTTACCATGCGTTGAGGGTGACCCAAGGCAATTCGCGGGGCCGGCTTAGCCGGCCCTTTCTTTTTACGGGAGCGCAGGCGCCTGCTAAAATTCCTGCGTGAAAACCTGCGACAACATCTATTTCGTGGGCATGATGGGCGCGGGCAAGACGACGATCGGCCGGCAACTGGCGAGGCGCCTGAAGAAGCGCTTCGTCGATTGCGACCATGAAGTCGAGGCGCGGACAGGAGTGCGCATTCCCTTGATCTTCGAGATCGAAGGAGAATCCGGGTTTCGCCGCCGCGAGTCGCAGGTGCTGCAAGCCTTGTCTGGGGAACGCGATTTGGTGCTGGCCACGGGCGGCGGTGTCGTTCTGGATCCGCAGAACCGCAAGCGCCTGGCGGAAACCGGACTGGTGATCTATCTATGCATACTGCCGGACGAATTGTACGCGCGCACGCGGCGTGATCGCAACCGTCCGCTCCTCCAGGTAGAAGATCCCCTGACGAAAATCCGGGAACTCCACGAGCAACGCGATCCCCTGTATCGTGAAATCGCCGATATCGTGCTGGAGGGTGGCGGACGGACGCCTTTGGCGGTAGCGCGCCAGCTCGAACAGGAAATTCGGAAAAGATGCGAACTTTGAAGGTCGCGCTCGGTGCGCGCAGCTACCCCATCCATATAGGAGACCGCCTGCTGGAGCGGGGCGATCTCATCCTGCCGTACCTGAAGGCGCCCCTTGCCGCCATAGTCAGCAATGAGACGGTGGCGCCGCTTTACCTCCCCGGCCTGGCCGGCGCTCTGCGCGCCGCCGGAGTACAGGTCACCGAAATCGTCCTGCCCGACGGCGAACAGTACAAGAACTGGCAGACGCTCAATCGCATCTTCGATGCACTGCTGGAAAGCCGCTGCGAGCGCGCCACGACCATCATCGCCCTGGGCGGCGGCGTCATCGGCGACCTGGCCGGGTTTGCCGCGGCGACCTACCAGCGCGGCGTTCCCTTCATCCAGGTGCCGACGACCCTGCTGGCGCAGGTGGACTCTTCTGTGGGGGGAAAAACCGGGATCAATCATCCTCTCGGCAAGAATATGGTCGGCGCCTTCTGGCAGCCGCGCCTGGTACTGGCCGATACGGATACCCTGCGAACCCTGCCTGAACGGGAACTGCGTGCCGGACTGGCCGAGGTGATCAAGTACGGTCTGATCCGCGACTTGCCTTTCTTCTCATGGCTGGAAGGGAACATGGAACGGTTGCGGGCGCGCGAACCCGATGCATTGACGCATGCCGTCGAGCGCTCCTGCGCCAGCAAGGCTGAGGTGGTGGCGGCCGACGAGACCGAATCCGGCGTGCGCGCCCTGCTCAACCTCGGCCACACCTTCGGCCATGCCATCGAGGCCGGCCTGGGCTACGGCGAGTGGCTTCATGGCGAGGCGGTCGCCGCCGGTACCGTAATGGCGATGGAACTGTCACGTCGCCTGGGTTGGCTGGGCGAGGCGGATCTCGCAAGAACCGTCTCCCTGTTCGAGCGGGCCGGATTGCCCACGCAGGGTCCCGCGCTGGGCGCTGACCGCTATCTGGAATTGATGGCTTTGGACAAGAAGGTGGCGGCGGGCAAGCTGCGACTGATCCTGCTTGAAGCCATCGGCCGCGGGGTGATCCGTGGCGATGTTCCCGCAGCGGAAATTCGCGCCGCCATCGAGGCCTGTTGCCGTGGCTGATCTGGCCCCCTATGCCGTTTCCGAGGCGCACTCGAAGGGGCGGCGACACCCGGAGCCGACGCCGGCGGCGCGCAGCGAATTCCAGCGCGACCGCGACCGCGTCGTGCATTCGACGGCGTTCCGTCGTCTCGAATACAAGACCCAGGTCTTCGTCAACCATGAAGGGGACCTGTTCCGCACGCGTCTGACGCACAGCATCGAGGTGGCGCAGATTGCCCGCACCCTGGCGCGCGCGATGCGGCTGAACGAGGATCTGGCCGAAGCCATTGCGCTGGCCCATGACCTGGGCCATACCCCATTCGGGCACGCTGGTCAGGATGCGCTGAACGCCTGCATGCAGGGCCATGGAGGCTTCGAGCACAATCTGCAGAGCCTGCGCACCGTCGATCTGCTGGAGGAGCGCTACGGCGCCTTCGACGGCCTCAACCTGACCTACGAGACGCGCGAAGGCATCCTCAAGCATTGCGCGCCGAAAAAGGCTCATGAGTTGGGTGATCTCGGGCGGCGCTTCATCGATGGCACGCAACCCTCCATCGAGGCGCAGCTGTGCAACCTCGCCGATGAAATCGGCTACAACAACCACGACGTGGACGATGGCCTGCGCTCCGGCCTGCTTACGCTGGAACAATTGGATGAAGTGGGCATCTGGACACGGCATGTCGACGAGGTGCGCCGCGCCTATCCGCAGATCGGCGGACGCCGCCTGATCCACGAGACGGTGCGGCGCATGATCAATTCCCTGGCAGTCGATCTGATCGAGGAGACCCGACGCAATATCGCGGAGACCGGCGTAGCCACGATCGTAGACGCGCGCCAGGCGAAACCGCTGGCCGCCTTCAGCGTGGGCATGCATGCCGAGCACAAGGAACTCAAGCACTTCCTGCGCATCAATCTCTACCAGCACTATCAGGTGCTGCGGATGACCAACAAGGCGCGCCGCATCATCTCCGACCTCTTCGGCGCCTTCATGGAAGATTCGCGCCTGCTGCCCCCCCAGTACCAGCAGATGGCCAGGACCGACAAGCCGCGGGCGATTGCCGACTACGTTGCCGGCATGACAGATCGCTATGCCATACGCGAACACCGGCGCCTGTTCGCGGTCGGCGAGATATGACCGAAGGCAATCCGCCCCGCAGGAAGCACCCTTGGGGCGTGCCCCATGGAAAATACCCTTGGGGTGCGACCGAAGGAATTGCAAAGCCCCTCGTGGGATAAAGCCCGCTGATCATTTCTCCCGGCATTCCTTCTTGAAGAGGCAGCGGTTTGGCGGTATATTTCACGGTTCGCCCAAAAGGTTTCGTCCGAAGCCGGCGCGCCCCTGTGCCCCGGCTCTTTTTACGGCCGCCGCCCGCCCGAAACCCGGCATCGCGCGACATTGGTGCGCTTGTGCCCGTTAGTGTCGATTGTCGGCGATGAATTTGTGTCGAGGAAACTGAGATGGTCCTCCCCGAAAAGCAGGGTCTCTACGACCCGTCCAACGAACACGACGCCTGTGGTGTCGGCTTCGTCGTCAACATCAAGAATCGCAAAAGCCACTCGATCGTCGAGCAGGGCCTGCAGATCCTGAAAAACCTCGAGCACCGCGGCGCCACCGGCTACGATCCGTTGCTCGGCGATGGCGCCGGCATCCTGATCCAGACGCCGGATGTTTTCTTCCGCGAGGAGATGGCGAAGCAAGGCATCACTCTTCCCGCTCTCGGCAAATACGGCGTCGGCGTGGTGTTCCTGCCGCAAAGCCAGGCCAGCCGCCGCGCCTGCGAACAGGAAATCGAGCGCTCCATCCGCGAGGAAGGCCAGACGGTGCTCGGCTGGCGCGACGTGCCGCGCGACAACCGCGGCCTGGCCCAGGCCGCCAAGGACATCGAGCCGGTGGTGCGCCAGGTCTTCATCGGCGCCGGCAAGGGCGTCAAGGACACCGACGCCCTGGAGCGCAAGCTCTACATCATCCGCAAGGCCTCAGGCCACCACATCCAAGCGCTCAAGCTCCCGGAAGGCAAGATGTTCTATGTGCCCTCCCTGTCGGCGCGCACCGTGCTATACAAGGGCATGCTGCTGGCCTACCAGGTCGGCGAGTACTATCTCGACCTGCAGGACCCGCGCATGGAAACCGCGCTGGCCCTAGTGCACCAGCGCTTCTCCACCAACACTTTCCCGACCTGGGACCTCGCGCACCCGTTCCGCATGATCGCCCACAACGGCGAGATCAATGCGCTGCGAGGCAACGTCAACTGGATCCGCGCCCGCCAGAAGGCGATCTCCTCGCCCGTGCTGGGCAAGGATCTCGACAAGGTCTGGCCGCTGATCTACGACGGCCAGTCGGATTCGGCCTCCTTCGACAACGCGCTGGAACTGCTGGTGATGGGCGGCTACAGCCTGGCCCACGCCATGATGCTGCTGATTCCCGAAGCCTGGGCCGGCAATCCGCTCATGGACGAGGAGCGGCGCGCCTTCTACGAATACCACGCCGCCATGATGGAGCCGTGGGACGGCCCCGCCGCCGTGGCGTTCACCGACGGCCGCCAGATCGGTGCAACGCTGGACCGCAACGGCCTGCGTCCGGCGCGCTACCTCGTCACCGACGACGACCTGGTGGTGATGTCCTCGGAAATCGGCGTGCTGCCCATCGCGGAGGAGCGCATCGTCAAGAAATGGCGTCTGCAGCCCGGCAAGATGTTCCTCATCGACCTGGAGCAGGGCCGCATCATCGACGACGTCGAGCTCAAGCACAGCCTGTCCTCGGCCAAGCCTTACCGGGCATGGATCGAGAAGTCGCGCTACTTCCTCGACGATCTGCCGGCCGCCGGCGCAAAACCCGCCATGCCGGCGTCGCTGCTCGACACCCAGCAGGCCTTCGGTTATTCGCAGGAAGACATCAAGTTCATCCTGCAGCCGATGGCCACCGCCGCCGAGGAGGCCACCGGCTCGATGGGCAACGATTCCGCCCTGCCGGTGCTGTCCGACCGGAACAAGCCACTCTACGGCTACTTCAAGCAGCTGTTCGCGCAGGTGACGAACCCGCCCATCGACCCGATCCGCGAGGAGATCGTCATGTCGCTGACGTCCTTCATCGGCCCGAAGCCCAACCTCCTCGGCATCGACGAAACCGACCCGATGCTGCGCCTCGAAGCGCATCATCCGGTGCTGTCCGGCAAAAATCTCGCCAAGCTCGTCAATATCGACAAGCTGACCGGCGGACACTTCCGCGCCCTGGTGCTGGACATGACCTATCCTGCCCGGCAGGGCGCGGCGGGTCTGGAGAAGGCGCTGACCAAGCTGCGTAGCGACGCGGAGAAGGCGGTCGGCAAGTACAACGTGCTGATCCTGTCCGACCGCGCCGTGTCGCGCGACCGCGTGGCGATTCCGGCGCTGCTGGCCTGTTCCGGGGTTCACCATCATCTCGTTCGCAATGGCCTGCGCACCAGTGCCGGTCTGGTGGTGGACACCGGTTCGGCGCGCGAGGTGCACCATTTCGCACTGCTCGCCGGTTACGGCGCGGAGGCGGTCTGCCCCTGGCTCGCCTTCGAGACCCTGACCGACATGGCGCCAGCCCTGAAGGTCGAGGCGAAAGAGGCCAGGAAGCGCTTCATCAAGGCCATCAACAAGGGCCTGCTGAAGGTCATGTCGAAGATGGGCATCTCGACCTACCAGTCCTATTGCGGCGCGCAGATCTTCG
>JAEHDO010000025.1 GCA_016880375.1 Betaproteobacteria bacterium
ATCGTGTTGATGCGGTCGAAGGTGCCGGCGGTCTCGCCGTCTGTTTCGCTTTCAATGGTGATGACGAACTTGCCGTCATCCGTGGCGGCGTGGATCTCCACGCCGGGGATCTGCTCGAGGTTGCCGCGCACCGACGACAGCTGGGTCGGTTTGGCATGCACGATGATGCTGGAGATGTTCATGCTGCTCTGGAAAATGTCTGCTGCCCCATCGGGGATTGAGCACCATGCTATTCCTGTCGACGCCCAAACTGTATTGATAAATGTCAATTTCCAAAACAAATTCCATGTTAGGTGAAAACCCGTTTATCGCGCCATCCAAGCGACGATTTCCCTCTGTCAGGGTGCCTCGCCGGAGCATCGCGTGATACAGTTTCACCGACTGTTTTTGTCAACCATTCAGGCTGATTTGTTGCCATGCCCACTTCGATGAAGGCCAAGAGCGGCCAACCCGCTCGCCCCGCCAAAAAACCAGCGGCACTGCGTGCAAGGCTCCGCTTCGTGCTCGAGCCGGACATTGCGCTCGGGCCGGGCAAAGCCGACATGCTGGAGCAGATCCGCGCCACGGGCTCCATTTCCGCCGCAGGCCGGCTCATGGGCATGAGCTACAAGCGCGCCTGGATGATGGTCGAGTCGATGAACCGCTGCTTCCGCCGGCCGCTGGTCGAGACCGCCAAGGGCGGCGCGCGCGGCGGCGGCGCGCAGCTCACACCGGCCGGCGAGGAAGTGCTGGCGCACTACCGGCGCATGGAAGCGAAGGCTGCCAAGGCCATCGATGCCGAACTGCGAGCGCTGCAGCGCCTCGTCGCGCCGACACCGAAGAATTGATCCGGCCGATTGACGCTGCGCTGCGGCATCGTTATAGTCGCCACGTCATATCGAAACCACAAACGGGGATCAGCATGGGCTTGTTTTCCTTGTGCAGGACGCTTGCCGCGCTAATGCTGGCCGCCTCCGCATTGACGCGCCCGGCCGCCGCGCAGGACACGCCGAACGTGGCCGTCGCCGCCAACATGAGCGCGGCCATGCCGGCCATAGTCGGCGCGTTCGCGCAGGCCACCGGCCGCAGTGTCAAGGTCGCCTACGGCTCGTCCGGCAACTTCCGCCGTCAGATCGCGCAGGGGGCGCCCTTCCAGTTGTTTCTCTCCGCCGACGAGGAATTCGCCGAGGCGCTCGCAAAAGAGGGGCGCACCGAGAACAACGGCGCAATCTATGCCGTCGGCCGGCTCGCCTTTTACGTGCCGCAAGGCTCTCCCGTCAATGTCGACAACAGGCTCAAGGATCTCGGCGCGGCTGCGGCCGACGGCAGGCTGAAGCGCCTCGCCATCGCCAACCCGGAACTGGCGCCCTACGGCCGTGCCGCGCGCGAGGCGCTGGAGCGCGTTGGCCTGTGGGATGCCGTCAAGGGCAAGCTCGTGCTCGGCGAGAACGTCGGGCAGGCGGCGCGCTTTCTCACAACCGGCGAGGCGCAGGCCGGTTTCATCCCGCTGGCGCTTGCCGGCAGTCCGGAACTCAAGGCGCGCGGCGCCTGGGCAACCGTGCCGGAATCCTGGCACGCGCCGCTGCGCCAGCGCATGGTGCTGATCAAGGGCGCCGGCGACACGGCGCGCCGCTTCTACGACTTCATGCTGGGGCCGCAGGCGCAGGCGCTGCTGCGGCAGCACGGCTACGCCGCACCGCCGGCGCCCTAGCCAGAGCAAGGCATGGACTGGTCGGCCTGGACCCTATCGCTCAAGCTGGCGGCAGCCACGACACTGGTGCTGCTGCCGCTGGCCGTGCTGATCGCGCGGCCGCTGCTGACGATGCGCGCCTCGGGCAGGCTGGTGGCGGAAGGGCTCATCGCCCTGCCGCTGGTGCTGCCGCCGACCGTGCTCGGCTTTTACCTGCTGGTCGCCTTCGGCCAGCAGTCCGCCCTCGGCCAGCTCTACCACGGCCTGACGGGTCGCAGCCTGGTGTTCTCCTTCGACGGCCTGCTCGCCGCCTCGTTGGTCTTCAACCTCCCCTTCGCCGTGCAGCCCGTGCAGCGCGCGCTGGAAGCCATCCCGCGCGAAGTGCGCGAGGCGGCCTGGTGCTGCGGCATGACCCGCTGGCAGACGCTATGGAAAGTCGAACTGCCGCTGGCCTGGCCCGGCCTGCTCACCGCCATCGTGCTGACCTTCGCCCACACCCTCGGCGAGTTCGGCGTGGTGCTGATGATCGGCGGCAACATCCCGGACGAAACGCGCACGGTCTCCATCGCTATCTACGACCACGTGCAGGCCTTCGAGGACCGGGCCGCCGGCATCCTCTCGGCCGTGCTGGTGGCGTTCTCCTTCGCCTCGATCGTGCTGATCCAGTTCCTCACCCACCGCATCGGGAAGAAGGAGCAATGAGCACGGCCGGACTTCAGGTGCAGCTCCGCCAGCGCGCGCCGATCCCGCTCGAGGCGGAACTCGCCTGCGCACCGGGCGAGCTGCTGGCGCTGGTCGGGCCTTCCGGCAGCGGCAAGTCGACGCTGCTGCGCTGCATCGCCGGATTGCATTCGGCGGCGGAGGGTTCGATCAAATGCAACGGCGAAACCTGGTTCGACGCCGCCGCCGCCGTCAATCATCCGGTGCAGGCGCGCTGCATCGGCTTCGTCTTCCAGAGCTATGCCCTCTTCCCGCACCTCACCGCGCTGGAGAACGTCGCCGCCGCCCTGGGCGGACTGACTTTTGCCGAGCGCACGGCGCGGGCGCGCGAGCTGCTGGCCCGCGTGCATCTCGACGGCTTGGAGAGCCGCAAGCCGTCGGCACTCTCCGGCGGCCAGCAGCAGCGCGTCGCCGTGGCGCGGGCGCTGGCGCGCGATCCCGCGGTGCTGCTGCTCGACGAACCCTTCTCGGCGGTCGACCAGGTCACAAGGCGCAAGCTGCAGCAGGAGCTGGCGCGGCTGCGCGCCGACCTCAACATCCCGATGCTGCTGGTGACGCACGACCTCGACGAAGCGCGCATGCTGGCCGACCGCATGGTGATCCTGCACCGAGGCCGCACGCTGCAGGCCGGCGCGCCCGACGAGGTGATGACGCGGCCGCAAAGCGCCGCCTGCGCGCGACTGGTCGGCCTGATGAATCTCTTCGAAGGCACGCTGGTGCAGGACAGCGGCAACCTCAAGCTGGAATGGCTGGGCCACCGGCTGGAAGTGAGCAACATCGCCGGTTCGGCCGGCGATCGCGTCTGCTGGGTGATCCCGCCCGAGGGCGTGCTGCTGCACCGGCGCGAGCGGCCCTCGCGCGGCGAGGCGGAGAACCCCGTTGCAGGCAGCGTGCAGGACTGCCTGCGCCTCGGCCCGTTCACGCAGATCCGCCTCGTGCCCGACGGCGGCAGCGAGCCGCTGGCCTTTTCCGTGCCGACCCACGTCGCCGAACGCAACGGCATCGCCCCCGGCGCCGTTGCGCGCGTCTCCCTGCTCGCCGAGAGCATTCACCTCATGCCTTGGGAGTCGCCCGACGATCCACGGTTGCGGTCGGCATGAATAGCCAAGCCGGCGATCCTGATGCATACTTTCGAGCCTGCCGCGAAGGGGATGTTCGGGGCTCCGATCGGGCGGGACTGCAGGCCTTTCAGATAATCCAGCAAAGGAGAAAATGATCATGCGCATCCTGATTGCCATCGGCGTGGCTGCCGGGCTCGCCCTGTCACTTCCCGCCGGCGCGTCGGAATCGACCCTCGCCCGGATCAAGCAGTCCGGCACGATCAAGCTCGGCTATCGCGAGAATTCGATACCTTTCTCCTTCGTCGCGGACGACAAGCTGCCGCGTGGCTACAGCGTCGACCTGTGCCGCATCGTCGCCGACGACCTGGCCACCCAGTTGAAGCTGCCGAAACTCGACGTGCGCTGGGTCGCGGTGACGGCACAAAGCCGCTTCGAGGCGCTGAAGCACGGCCAGATCGACCTCGAGTGCGGCAACACCACGCAAACCCTTTCGCGCCGTGCCGAATTCGATTTCAGCGTAATGACCTTTGTCGATGGGGCGAGCCTGCTGTTCCGCAAGGGAGAAAAACCCAAGTCGCTCGACGATATCAAGGGACAGCGGGTTGCGGTCGTCTCCGGCACGACGACCGAAAAGGTCCTGGATGACATGGTCGGCATGGCCAGGCTGGGGGTGATCCTGCTCAAGGTCAAGGATCACGATTCCGCCCTGACGGCACTCAAGGACAAGGCGGCAACCGCCTATGCGGCCGACCGCACGGTGCTGGTCTCGACCGCCATGGTCAGGGGCGAGGGGCAGTCGTTCGAGCTGTCCGAAGTGCAATTCACCTACGAGCCCTACGGCCTGACGATGCTGCGCGATGCGGATTTCCGGCTGGCGGTCGATCGAACCTTGTCGCGCCTCTACCGGAGCGGGGAAATCGGCCCGATTCTCAAGCGCTGGTTCGAGCCGTTTGGCGATCCCGGCGAAGTGCTGAAGGCGATGTTCCTGTTGAACGGACTGCCCGAGTAGCGCCGGCCGGCTTCGGGATTGCGCGTGACGGGCCGCGCGGTTTAGAAGCGTTCGTCCTCGCGCAGGTAGCGCCACTTGCCCGAGGGCAGGTCGCCCAGCTTGACGCTGCCGATGCGCACGCGCTTCAAGCCCGTCACCTTCAGGTCGACCAGTTCGCACATGCGGCGGATCTGGCGTTTCTTGCCCTCGCGCAGGACGAAGCGCAGCTGGTCCTCGTTCTGCCAGCTCACCTTGGCCGGCTTCAGCGCCGTGCCGTCGAGCGAGAGGCCGTGGTTGAGCAGCGCCAGCCCCTTGGCATCCAGCCTGCCCTCGACGCGCACCAGGTATTCCTTCTCGATGCGCGAGTCCTCGCCGATGAGCAGCTTGGCGATGCGGCCGTCCTGGGTCAGCACCAGCAGGCCGGTGGAGTCGATGTCGAGGCGCCCGGCCGGGGCCAGGCCCTTCAGGTGGGCCGGGTTGAAGCGTTGCGGCGAGCGGTCGCCGGCGTGGTGGGTCGCGGCGCCGATCAGCGTCACCGCCGGCTTGTAGCCCTGCTCGGCCTGGCCGGAGACGTAGCCGACCGGCTTGTTGAGCAGGAGGGTGACGAGGGCGAGCTGGCTCGACTGCGCTTCGCGGCTCAAGGTGATCTTCTGCGTCGGCAGCGCACGGCTGCCAAGTTCGGTGACGCGCACGCCGTCGACGAAGACCCAGCCGCGCTCGATGTAGGCGTCGGCCTCGCGGCGCGAGCACAGGCCCTGCTCGGACATCAGCTTGGAGATGCGGACCTTGCCGTCTTCAGTCATGGCGTTCTCGTTCTATCCTGAGAATGTCCTCGGACCCGGCGCGCTTCTCCAGCTCGCGCCGCAGGATGCGGTAGGTGTCGAGGTCGAAGGCGGCATCGAAGCGCGTCTGCGCCGCCTCATTCAGGTCGGCCTCGCTCTTCACCGAGCCGAGGTAGCACCACTGCGCGAAGAGGTGCCATTCGCAGCGTGCGCCGGCCTCGTCGCGCTCGCGGATGGCGATGCGCCCCGGGAAAGGCCAGGCGCGCAGCTTGAGCACGGCGAGCGCGGTCTTCAGGCGCAGGTCGTGCCGCTCGGCGCTTTCCTTGCCGGCGCACCAGCCCTTGCAGCGCTTGATCTGGTGGTTGAAGCACGGGCCCTTGCCCTGCTCCAGCCCGAGGCGCTTCAGGCACAGGCCGTGCTCTGCGGCCAGCTCGCGCAGGGTGTTGCCGGCTTCGCGCTTCGACTTGAACTGGCCGTAGAGTTCGCCGAGTGCTTCCGGCGCGGCGCCGGCCAGCGGCACCAGTTCGAGGGCGCGATCCTGGTTAAATTCGCCGCCCTCCTTCAGGCGGAAGGCGCAGATCTCGACGTTCTTGCGCAGGCGGCGGTTGTGGATGGGGGATTTTTCCTTGACGAGGCGCGCCTCCAGCAGCAGGGCGCCGAGCTCGCCGGCGGTCTCGATCCAGTCGATGCGCTTCACCTCGCGGGCGATCTGCATGGCGCGGCCGCTGCCGTGGTCGGCGGCGAAATGCGACTGCACGCGCGCGCGCATGTTGACGCCCTTGCCGACATAGAGCGGTAACTCGTTCTCGCCATGGAAGAGGTATACGCCCGGCGCCTCCGGCACCGCATCGACGGCCGTTGCCTCCAGGCCCGACGGCAGGCTGGGCGCCTTCATGGCTTTCTTCAGCGCGGCGCGGATCGCCTCGGGCGATTTCTCCGCCTCGACGAGCTTCACGAAGTCCCACAGCACGCGGGCATCGCCGAGGGCGCGGTGGCGGGCGTCGCAGGCGAGCGCGTGCCGCGCGATCAGCGCGTCGAGGCCGTGGCGGTGGTGCTCGGGATAGAGGGCGCGGGAGAGCTTGACGGTGCACAGCACGCGCGGCTGGAAATCCATGCCGAGGCGCTTGAACTCGTTCTTGAGGAAACCGTAATCGAAGCGCGCGTTGTGGGCGACGAAGAGGCTGCCCTCGATGCGGGCGAAGACTTCCCCGGCGATGTCGGCGAAGCGCGGCGCGCCGCGCACCATCTCGTCGGTGATGCCGATGAAGCCCTGGATCAGGGACGGAATGGGTTCGCCCGGATCGACCAGCGTGGACCACTCGTACTCGACCTGCCCCCCGGTGACCTTGACGATGCCGACCTCGATGACGCGGTCGAACGCCGGGTTGGCGCCGGTGGTTTCGAGGTCGACGAAGACGATGGAAGGGGCGAGCAAGCGGGGACGGCAGGTCGAAAGTCAGCCGCCGTGGCACGGCGGCTGACTTTTCCTCAGCTGTAGACGTAAGCCTTCTGCGGCACCCTGGATTCCTTCAGGCGTTGCTGCTCCTCGGGCGTCTGCGGTCCCTTGTCCCACCAGAGGGCGCGGCCGGCCTTCTGCTCCCGGATTTCCTCGGGGTGCTGCGCCAGCCATTCACGCATGAACTGGGTGTGCTCGGATTCGTACTGGGCCATGTCGATGCTTTCAAGAGCTCCAAAAACGCGATTTTACTCCCGCACGCGGGAGATGCGCACCACTTCGGGAATGTGCCGCAGGGCGCGCAGGATGCGCGCCAGATGCACGCGGTTGGACACCTGCAGGGTGAAATACAAGGAGGTGTAAATGCCGTGCTCGTCGTCCATGGTCACGTGCTGGATGTTGGAGCCGGCCTCGGAGATCTCGGCGGCGATCTTGGCCAGCACGCCGCGGCGGTTTTCCGCCTCGATCTTGATGGCCACCTCGAAGAGCCGCCCGCTGTCGCGTTCCCACTCGACGTCCACCCACTTGGCGCGCTCGCCGCGGCCGCGCAGCGTGATGCTCGGGCAGTCGGCCAGGTGCACCACCAGGCCCTGGCCCTTCTTGATGATGCCGACGATGGGATCGCCGGGGATCGGCCGGCAGCAATGCGCCAGCTGCACGGCCATGCCCTCGGTGCCGCGGATGAGGATCGGTCCCTGCGGCTTCGGCTCGCCCGTCATCTCGCCCATCTCGATGCCGGCGGCCAGGCGGCGCGCGACGATGGCCGGCAGGCGCTTGCCCAGGCCGATGTCGGTGAGCACCTCCTTCTTCGACTTGGCGCCGCACTCCAGCACGAATTTGTCCCACACCGCGTCGGTGATGCCTTCGGTGAACTCGAAGGGACGCAGGGCCTGCGCCAGCAGGCGCTCGCCCAGCGCGGCCGACTCCTCGTGTTGCATGGTTTTCAGGAAATGGCGGATCTGCGAGCGCGCCTTGCCGGTCTTGACGTAGGACAGCCAGGCCGGATTGGGGTTGGCGTGCGCCGCGGTGATGATCTCGACCTGGTCGCCGTTGCGCAGCTCGGTGCGCAACGGCATCAGTTCGTGGTTGATGCGGCAGGCGACGCAGCGGTTGCCGATGTCGGTGTGCACGGCATAGGCGAAATCGACGGCTGTCGAGCCGCGCGGCAGCGGCAGGATCTTGCCTTTCGGCGTGAATACGTAAACCTCGCCGGGGAAGAGGTCGATCTTCAGGTGCTCGAGGAACTCGGCCGAATCGCCCGAGGCCGACTGCAGCTCGAGCAGCGACTGCAGCCATTTGTGGGTACGCTGCTGCAGCTCGGAGAGGCTCTTGTCGTCCTTGTAGAGCCAGTGCGAAGCGACGCCCGCCTCGGCGACGTGGTGCATCTCGGTGGTGCGGATCTGCACCTCCACCGGCGTGCCGAAGGGCCCGATCAGGGTGGTGTGCAGCGACTGGTAGCCGTTGCCCTTGGGGATGGCGAGGTAGTCCTTGAATTTGCCCGGCACCGGCTTGTACAGGCTGTGCAGCGCGCCGAGGGCAAGGTAGCAGGTCGGCACATCCTTGACGATGACGCGGAAGCCGTAGATGTCGAGCACCTGCGAGAAGGACAGCGACTTGCCGCGCATCTTGCGGTAGATGCCGAAGAGATGCTTCTCCCGCCCCATGACCTCGGCCTCGATCGTCGCCTCGTTCATGCGCGCCTTGATTGCCTGCAGGATCTTGCTCACCACCTCGCGCCGGTTGCCGCGCGCCGCCTTGATGGCTTTCGCCAGCACGCGGTAGCGCATCGGATAGACGTGGCGGAAGGCCAGCTCCTGCAGCTCGCGGTAGAGGTTGTTGAGGCCCAGCCGGTTGGCGATCGGCGCGTAGATCTCCAGCGTCTCGCGCGCGATGCGGCGGCGCTTGTCCGGCCGCAGCGTGTCCAGCGTGCGCATGTTGTGCAGGCGGTCGGCCAGCTTGATGAGAATGACGCGCACGTCGCGCGCCATCGCCAGCAGCATCTTGCGGAAGTTCTCGGCCTGGGCATCCTCGATCGACTGGAACTCGATCTTGTCCAGCTTGGAGACGCCGTCGACCAGCTCGGCCGTCACCTTGCCGAACTTCTCGCCGATTTCGGCCAGCGTGATCTCGGTATCCTCGGCAACATCGTGCAGCAGCGCCGCCATGAGCGCCTGGGCGTCGAGGTGCCAGCCGGTGAGGATGCCGGTGACGGCGAGCGGATGCGAGAAATAGGGGTCGCCGCTGATGCGGAACTGGCCCCTGTGCGCCTCCGCCGAAAACAGGAAGGCCGCTGCGACGCGCTCGATGTCCTCGGTCTTGAGGTAGGTGCCGAGCAGCTCCCTCAGCTTTTCCAGCTGAAGGGTGAATTCAGTGTCGTAGGCTTGCGGGGTTTGCGGGCCGGGAGAGGGCACGGCGGCAGGCATGGCTCACCCCCCTCTCCCGCGCGGCGGCTTACGCCTGCCCGCGGCTGAGCACTTCCAGGCCGACCTTGCCTGCGGCAATTTCGCGCAACGCGATCACCGTGGGCTTGTCCTTGTTGTCATCGACGAGGGGCGTGCCGCCGATGGTGATCTGGCGCGCGCGATAGGTGGCGGCCAGGGTCAGCTGGAAGCGGTTGGGAATCCTTTTGAGGCAGTCTTCAATGGTGATGCGGGCCATGGTTTTTCCTAAGTGTCCTGTTCGAGATACGCAAAAAGCGCGCGGTGGCGGTCCAGCTGCGAGGTGGTGCGCAGGCGAACCGAGCGCACTACGGTTTGGAGGTCTTCGATCGCCTCCGGCAACTTGTTGTTAATAATAACATAATCGAACTCCTTGACGTGGCGCATTTCGTCCAGGGCGGCGGCTACCCGACGGGCGATGATCTCGGCGCTGTCCTGGCCGCGCCCCCTCAGGCGCCGCTCGAGTTCCTCGAGCGAAGGCGGCAGGATGAAAATGCCGATGCTGCCCGGAAAAAGCCGGCGCACCTGCTGCGCCCCCTGCCAGTCGATCTCCAGGAGGATGTCCTGCCCGGCTGCCATCTGCCGCTCGATCCAGGCGCGCGAGGTGCCGTAATGGTTGCCGTGCACCTCGGCGCTTTCCAGGAATTCGCCCTGTTCGCGCAGGGCCAGAAAGGTCGGCGCGTCGACGAAATGGTATTCGCGGCCGTTCACCTCGCCCGGCCGCGGCACCCGCGTGGTGGTCGAGACGGACAGCCTGATGCTGCTGTCGCGCTCGAGCAGCATCTTCACCAGCGTCGTCTTGCCGGCGCCGGAGGGGGCGGCGACGATGAAGAGATTGCCTGCCATTACTCTATGTTTTGAACTTGTTCGCGCATCTGCTCGATCAGCAGCTTCATGTCCACGGCGATGGCGGTGATTTCCGAGGAAACCGATTTTGAGGCGAGGGTGTTGGCCTCGCGGTTGAGTTCCTGCATGAGGAAGTCGAGCCGCTTGCCGATGGCGCCGCCCTTGCCGACCACGCGCGCCACCTCGTCGAGGTGGGCGACCAGGCGGTTGAGCTCCTCGGCGACGTCGACGCGCGTGGCGAACAGGCCCATTTCCTGGCGGATGCGCTCCTCGTCCAGGCTGGCAGCCGCCTCGCGCAGGCGGGCCGCCATGCGTTCCTGGTAGTCGGCCAGGGCCTGCGGCAGCTTCGGCGCGGCCTCGGCCACCAGGGTACGCATGCGCCCGACCCGCTCGAGTATCATCGCCCCCAGCTTTTCGCCCTCGCGCGCACGGGTGGCGACCAGTTCGTCGAGGGCGCCCTTCGCCAGCGCGGCGCATTCGGCCTGCAGGGTATCCGCGCCGGGCTGGTCATCGCCGAGCATGCCGGGCCAGCGCAGCACCTCGGCGACGGACAGGGGGGCGGCTTCGGGCAACTGGTCGCGCACACCCAGTTGCAGGGTGGCCAGCTGCTGCAGCAGGGCGCGGTTGAGGCTGGCCTCGCGCGGCGCCGTCGTGGACGGCAGCAGGTTGAGGCGGCAATCGACCTTGCCGCGGTTGAGCCGGCCGGAAATCATCTCGCGCAGGGCCGGCTCGACGATGCGCACTTCCTCGGCGATGCGGAAGTTCATGTCGAGGTAGCGCGAATTGACCGTGCGCAGTTCGAGGTGAAGGATGCCGCGTCCGATGTCGCGCATCTGCACGGCATATCCTGTCATGCTGTAGATCATGCGAAGTACCCGCACCGCAGCTTTACAGCGCGGCGATAAAAAAAGACAATCGAGCCTTATCTTAACCCGATATGATACCGGCGCACACCGCCCGACCGCTCCGCCCTTCGCATGCCACCCTCCCAAGCCAACGTTCCGCTGCCCCCCGGCTACCAGCTCGAGGAGTACCGCATCGAGCGACAGCTCTCGCTGGGCGGCTTCTCCATTGTCTATCTCGCCTTCGACAAGGACGGCACACCGGTCGCCATCAAGGAATACCTGCCCAACTCGCTGGCGCTGCGCTCGGAGGGCGACGCCCTGCCCTCCATCGCCGAGGAGAACGTGGCCACCTTCCGCTACGGCATGAAGTGCTTCTTCGAGGAAGGCCGGGCGCTGGCCAAGATTTCCCACCCCAACGTGGTGCAGGTGCTGAACTTCTTCCGCGCCAACGAGACCGTCTACATGGTGATGCAATACGAGCGCGGCCGCACCCTGCAGGAGCACATCCAGAAGCACAAGGGCGAAATTCGCGAGAGCTTCATCCGCACCGTCTTCGCGCGGCTGCTCAACGGCTTGCGCGAAGTGCACACGCACAAGCTGCTGCACCTCGACATCAAGCCCTCCAACGTCTACCTGCGCAACGACGGCCAGCCGGTGCTGATCGATTTCGGCGCCGCCCGCCAGACGCTGTCGATCGACACGCCGCTGCTCAAGCCGATGTACACGCCGGGCTTCGCCGCGCCCGAGCAGTACAACAACACCCGCCGCGAGCTGCTCGGGCCCTGGACCGACATCTACTCGATCGGCGCCAGCATGTATGCCTGCATGGCGGCAGCGGCGCCGCAGGCGGCCGACCAGCGCCTCGACCGCGACCTGCTGGTTCCGGCGCCCAAGCGCTGGCCTGACAAATACTCGCGGCAGCTGCTGGAGACCGTGGACTGGTGCATGCGGCTGAATTACCTGGAGCGCCCGCAAAGCGTGTTCGCCCTGCAGAAGGCGCTCGCCGACAAGGAGCGCAGCGTGCCCAAACCGACCTTCCTCGGCGGCCTGCGCAAGCACGTGCGGAATCTGATGAAATGAAATTCACCATCTACCAGGAAAGCCGCCCCGGCAGGCGCCCGACCAACGAGGACCGCATCGCCTACAGCTACTCGCGCGACTCGCTGCTGATGGTCGTCGCCGACGGCATGGGCGGCCACCTGCACGGCGAGGTGGCGGCACAGATTGCCGTGCAGTACATCACCGAAGCTTTCCAGCGGGAGGCCCACCCGCTGCTGAAGGACCCTTTCCTGTTCCTTTCCGGCGCCCTCGGCAACGCCCACCACGCCATCCTCGACTACGCCGCCGACCGCTTCCTGCCTGAAGCCCCGCGCACCACCTGTGTCGCCTGCATCGTGCAGGACTCCATCGCCTACTGGGCGCATGCCGGCGATTCGCGCCTGTATGCCATCCGCGGCGGCCGCATCCTTGCCCAGACGCGCGACCATTCGCGCGTGCAGCGCATGGTCGAGGACGGCCTCATCACCGCCGAGGCCGCCATCCACCACCCGGCGCGCAACCGCATCTTCAGCTGCCTTGGCGGCGCCAGCGCCCCGCAGATCGACTACTCCAAGAAGACGCCGCTGATGACCGGCGACATCATCGTGCTCTGCACCGACGGCGTCTGGGGGCCGCTCCCGAGCGACGTGATCCCCCGCGCCATGGGCAGCGGCAACGTCGTCCAGGCGACGCCCGCCCTGCTGAACCAGGCCGAGGCCCGCGGCGGCGACAACGCCGACAACCTGTCGATGATCGCCATCCGCTGGGAAGACAACTACGCCGAGGACACTCTCGGCAGCGTGTCGACCAAGACCATGCCGATCGACTCCTTCACGACGCAGATGGAAGCCTTCGCCAAGGCGCGCAAGGGCACCCCGCCCCTGCCCAACCTGTCGGACGAGGACATCGAGCGGGCCATCCAGGAAATCAACGCGGCCATCCGCAAATTCTCGAAGTAAGGAGCGACAAGTGAAGGGTGCCGCAATCAACCGGCCAAGCGGCCGCCAGGCCGACGAGCTGCGTCGCGTAACGATCACGCGCCACTACACGCGCCACGCCGAGGGCTCGGTGCTGGTGGCGTTCGGCGATACGAAAGTGCTGTGCACCGCCAGCGTCGAGCAGGGCGTGCCGGGCTTCCTGCGCGGCCTCGGCCAGGGCTGGCTCACCGCCGAATACGGCATGCTGCCGCGCTCGACGCACACGCGCACCGCGCGCGAGGCCGCCAAGGGCAAGCAGAGCGGGCGCACGCTGGAGATCCAGCGCCTGATCGGCCGCGCGCTGCGCGCCGTCACCGACCTCGAGGCGCTCGGCGAGCGCACCGTGCAGATCGACTGCGACGTGCTGCAGGCCGACGGCGGCACGCGCACCGCCGCCATCACCGGCGCCTGCGTCGCCGCCCACGACGCCTTCTCGAAGCTGGTTGCCGAGGGCGCCATCGCGCGCCATCCGCTGCGCGAGCTGGTCGCGGCCGTCTCGGTGGGCATCTACGACGGCCTGCCGGTGCTCGACCTCGACTACCCGGAAGACTCCGCCTGCGACACCGACATGAACGTCGTGATGACGGCAACCGGCGGCATGATCGAGGTGCAGGGCACGGCGGAAGGCGCGCCCTTCAGCCGCGCCGAGCTTGACACCCTGCTGGCCCTGGCCGAGCGCGGCATCGCGCAACTTGTCGCTGCCCAGAGAACCGCCCTGGGCATCTGAGGCGCCATGTTCGACAAGCTCGTCCTCGCCTCCAACAACCCGGGCAAGCTGCGCGAGTTCGCCGCGCTGTTCGCACCGCACCGGATCGAGGTGCTGCCGCAGTCTTCCTTCGATATTCCCGAGGCGGAAGAGCCGCACTGCAC
>JAEHDO010000026.1 GCA_016880375.1 Betaproteobacteria bacterium
CGCCAGGGAAGGGCGCTTCGACCTGGTCCTCGACCTGTCCGCCTCTCCTTTGATCAGACTGCCTCATGCGCCCAAGGGCTACCTGGCACCGGGCCGCGATCCACTCGACCAGGCGAAAGCTGCGCAGAAACTGCTGGGACTGGTCGGCGAGTTCGAGAAGCCGCGCTACGCCGAGATCAAGCCCGAGTTGTGCGCGCACAGCCGCAACCGGGTGGTTGGGTGCAGTCGTTGCATCGATGTTTGCTCCACGGGCGCCATTCGTCCTGCGGGCGACAGCGCGCAGATCGATCCGCAGTTGTGCCAGGGCTGCGGCGGCTGCCATGCGGTCTGTCCGACCGGTGCCGTGCGCTATGCTTACCCACGGCCGTCGGATATCGGTTTGCGCCTGCGCAAGATGCTGGCCGTATACAAGGCGGCAGGCGGACATGATGCATGCGTCCTTATCCACGACGGCCATTCAGGGCGCGAACACTTGATGAACCTCGGCCGGCAGGGCCGGGGTTTGCCAGCCCGGGTGATCCCGCTCGAGATGCACGATGTGGCTGCGATTGGGCTGGACACGCTGCTCGGAGTGGTCGCTTTTGGAGCAAGCCAGTGCGTCATTTTGTACCAGTCGCACGAGCCGGAGGGCTATATTGAGGCGCTGCGACAGCAGATCGGCTTCGCTGAAGCCATCCTCGGCGCCCTCGGTTACGGCGGAAGCCATTTCCTTCTGCTCGAAGCCGACGATCATGTTGCGCTGCAAGATCCGGTCTGGAACCTGATTCCCGCCGATACGGTAAGCGAACCGGCCGTATTCAATTTCCCCGAAGACAAGCGTCGCGCGCTGGAGTTTTCCCTGGAGCATCTGGCGCAGCGGGCACCGCGGCCCCGGGAATCGATCCCCCTGGCGGCAGGGGCGCCCTTCGGCACGGTTCACGTTGATCAGGCGAAATGCACCCTCTGCATGTCCTGCGTGAGCGCCTGTCCGCCCCGTGCCCTGACCGATACGCCGGACAAGCCGCAGTTGAAATTCATCGAACGCAACTGCGTCCAGTGCGGCCTGTGTGTCAGGACCTGCCCTGAAGGCGCGCTGTCGCTCGAACCGCGCCTGCTGGCTGCCGCCGATGCGAAACGCGAACGCATCCTGAACGAGGCCGAGCCGTTTCATTGCGTGCGTTGCGGCAAGCCCTTCGGCACGCGCCGGATGATCGAAACCATGCTCGGCCGGCTATCCGGGCATTCCATGTTTGCCGGCGGCGATGCCCTCAGGCGCCTGCAGATGTGCTCCGACTGCCGTGTCATAGATCTGGTGGAAAATAAATCCGCCGAACCGACCATCTTTGACCTATAAATAACGAATGGCCGCCACGCAGAAAGTAGCCCCGACTTATCCGGTCGATCCGCAGGACAGGGCCCGGGCGGACCATTACGGGCTGCTGGGACACCTGTTTTACGCCCCGCCCGACGCTGGCCTGCTCAGGGCCCTGGCGGCGAGCGGGGATCTGGATGCCGAGGCCCCCGCGGCCCGCCTCATCGACGCCTGGAATGCGCTGCGGCGTGCCGCCGGCGCAACAACCGCCGAGGCTGTACGCGCCGAGTACGATGAAACCTTCATCGGCGTCGGCAAGCCGGCGGTGATGCTCTATGCGTCCTACTACCTGTCGGGATTCCTAAACGAGAAACCTTTGGCGGAGTTGCGTGACCATCTGGCCGGTCTCGGGCTGGCGCGCCATGGCGCGGCGGAGGAACCCGAAGACCATTTCTCGGGATTGG
This sequence comes from Betaproteobacteria bacterium, assembly GCA_016880375.1. GTDB lineage: Bacteria > Pseudomonadota > Gammaproteobacteria > Burkholderiales > Rhodocyclaceae > Desulfobacillus. Next base: position 1,756 of record JAEHDO010000026.1, read on the forward strand.
CCGATGTCATGCGCCAGCTGATCCTGGACGAGGCCCGCCCCGCGGCCGAGCGCGATGCCGCCCAGGAGCAGTTCTTCTCACGCTATATCGCCCCCTGTTATGGACGCTTGTGCGATGCCGTCGAAGGGGTGGCCGGGGCGGCTTTCTATCGCAGCCTTGCCAGCTTCGCGCGGGCGTTCCTGGATGTCGAGAAAACGTTCTTCAGCATCGGACAACTGTCGTAACAAGGAGGAGGAAACCATGAGTGGCAAGAACACCAACCTCAAGCGCAGGAACTTCCTGCTGACGGTCGGACTGGGCGGGGCCGGCGCTGCCGCCGGTGCGATCGGCGGCAAGGCGATGCTGGCCCGGACCGCCGAGGTCCCAGTGAAGGAAGCCTCGGCCAAGGGCTATCGCCTCAGCGCGCACGTGCAGAACTACTACCGTACAACGCGGGTATAAACGGAGGAGGGTACCAAATGGCACTGACCAGAAAATCCAGCACGGCGCAGACGGCGCGCGCCGGCCGACTCAGCCGGAGCCTCTCCGGCATGCAGCCGGAAACCATGGACCGCCGCACTTTCCTCAAGCGTTCCGGCGTGACGGTGGGCGCAGGCGCCGCCGTCTCGGCGATCGCCGGCCAGTTGCCCTTCGCCATGATCGGCAAGGCCGAGGCGGCCGACGCCAAGCCGGAAGGCAACGTCGAGATCAGGCGCACGGTATGCACCCATTGCTCCGTCGGCTGCGCCATCGACGCCGAAGTGCAGAACGGCGTTTGGATCGGCCAGGAGCCGGTGTTCGACTCGCCTATCAACCTCGGCGCCCACTGCGCCAAGGGCGCGGCGATCCGCGAACACGGCCACGGTGAAATGCGCCTCAAGTATCCGATGAAGCTGGTCAACGGCAAGTACCAGAAGATCAGCTGGGATGCCGCATTGAACGAGATCTCCGCGAAGATGCTCGAGCTGCGCAAGTCGGACGGTCCGGATTCGGTGTACTTCATCGGCTCCTCCAAGCACAGCAACGAGCAGTCCTACCTCATGCGCAAGTTCGTCTCCTTCTGGGGCACGAACAACTGCGACCACCAGGCGCGCATCTGCCACTCCACCACCGTGGCCGGCGTCGCGAACACCTGGGGTTACGGCGCCATGACCAACTCCTACAATGACATGCAGAATTGCAAGGCGATGCTGTTCATCGGCTCGAACGCCGCCGAGGCGCACCCGGTCTCCATGCTGCACACGCTGCATGCCAAGGAGTCCGGCGCCAAGATGATCGTCTGCGACCCGCGCTTCACCCGCACCGCGGCCAAGGCGGACCAGTACATCCGCTTCCGCTCCGGTTCGGACATCGCCGTGCTGTTCGGCATCCTCTACCACATCTTCAAGAACGGCTGGGAAGACAAGAAGTACATCAACGATCGCGTCTTCGGCATGGACAAGGTGCGCGAGGATGTGCTGGCGAAATGGACGCCGGACAAGGCGTTCGAGGTCTCCGGCGTTTCCGAGGAGCAACTCTACAAGGCAGCCGAGACGATGGCCATGAACCGGCCCTCGACCATCGTCTGGTGCATGGGCCAGACCCAGCACTCGATCGGCAACGCCTTCGTGCGCGCCTCCTGCATCCTGCAGCTGGCGCTGGGCAACGTCGGCAAGTCCGGCGGCGGCGCCAATATCTACCGCGGCCACGACAACGTGCAGGGGGCCACGGACATCGGCCCGAATCCGGATTCACTGCCAGGCTATTACGGCATTCCGATCGGTTCCTGGAAATACTGGAGCGGTGTATGGGGCGTTGACTTCGAATGGGTAAAGAAGCAGTTTGCCAGCGAGGCCATGATGACCAAGTCCGGCATCACCGTCTCGCGCTGGATCGACGGCGTGCTTGAGAAGAACGATCTGATCGACCAGGACCCGAACCTGAAGGCGGTCTTCTACTGGGGCCATGCCCCCAATTCGCAGTCTCGCGGACTCGAGATGAAACGGGCGATGGACAAGCTCGATCTGCTCGTGGTCGTCGACCCCTATCCTTCGGCTACGGCGGCCATGGCGGCCATGCCCGGGACGGACGCGAAGGAACTCAACCCGAACCGCGCCGTATACCTGCTGCCTGCCTGCACCCAGTTCGAAACCTCCGGATCGGCAACGGCCTCGAACCGCTCCCTGCAGTGGCGCGAGAAGGTGATCGATCCGCTGTTCGAGTCGCGCACCGACCAGATGATCATGTATCAGCTGGCTGAAAAGCTCGGCTTCGGCAAGGAGCTGGTGAAGAACTACAAGATGGTTCAGGGCAAGGGCGGCACGGAACCCGAGCCCGAGTCCATCCTGCGCGAGATCAACCGCGGCGTGTGGACCATCGGCTATACCGGCCAGTCACCCGAGCGGCTCAAGCTGCACATGAAGCACATGAACACCTTCGACCCGAAGACGCTGCGCGCCAAGGGCGGCCCCTGCGACGGCGACTACTTCGGCCTGCCGTGGCCGTGCTACGGCTCGCCGGAACTGAAGCACCCTGGCACGCCCAACCTCTATGACACCTCGAAGCATGTCATGGACGGCGGCGGCAACTTCCGCGCCAACTTCGGCGTCGAGAAGGACGGCATTAACCTGCTGGCAGAAGACGGCTCGCATTCGAAGGGCGCCGACCTCACCACCGGTTATCCCGAGTTCGATCACGTGCTGCTGAAAAAGCTCGGCTGGTGGGACGAACTGACGGAGGAAGAGAAGGCCAAGGCCGAGGGCAAGAACTGGAAGACCGACACCTCCGGCGGCATCATCCGCGTCGTCATGAAGAACCATGGCTGCCATCCCTTCGGCAACGCCAAGGCGCGCGCCGTGGTGTGGAACTTTCCCGACCCGGTCCCGCAGCACCGCGAGCCGATCTACAGCACGCGGCCGGACCTCGTCGCCAAGTATCCGACGCACGACGACAAGAAGGCCTTCTGGCGGATGCCGACCCTCTACAAGTCGCTGCAGCAGAAGAACATCGAGGACAAGGTCGCCGAGAAATACCCGCTCATCCTCACCTCCGGCCGCCTGGTCGAGTACGAGGGAGGGGGCGAGGAAACCCGCTCCAATCCCTGGCTGGCGGAACTGCAGCAGGAAGCCTTCGTCGAGATCAACCCGAAGGCGGCCAACGATCGTGGCATCCGCGACGGCGAATGGGTCTGGCTGAAAACGCCGAGCGGCGCCCAGCTCAAGGTTCGCGCCCAGGTCACCGAGCGCGTCGCGGCCGACACCTGTTTCATGCCGTTCCATTTCTCCGGGCACTGGCAGGGCAAGGACATGCTCGAGCACTACCCGGAGGGGGCGCACCCCGTGGTCCGCGGCGAGGCGGTGAATACCGCCACGACCTACGGCTACGACTCGGTGACGATGATGCAGGAAACCAAGACGACCATCTGCCAGGTCGCCAAGGCCTAAAAGGAGGAGACAACAATGGCCAGAATGAAATTTCTCTGCGACGCCGAGCGCTGCATCGAATGCAACGGCTGTGTCACCGCCTGCAAAAACGAGCACGATGTTCCCTGGGGCGTCAACCGCCGCCGCGTCGTCACGCTGAACGACGGCGTGCCCGGCGAGCGCTCCGTCTCCGTCGCCTGCATGCACTGCACCGATGCGCCCTGCATGGCGGTCTGTCCGGTCGACTGCTTCTACCAGACCGAGGAGGGCGTGGTGCTGCATGACAAGGACCTGTGCATCGGCTGCGGCTACTGCTTCTACGCCTGCCCCTTCGGCGCGCCGCAGTTCCCGCAGGGCGGCGCCTTCGGCATGCGCGGCAAGATGGACAAATGCACCTTCTGCGCCGGCGGCCCCGAGCGGGACCATTCGGCGGAAGAACACAAGAAATACGGCCGCAACCGCCTGGCCGAGGGCAAGCTGCCGCTCTGCGCGGAAATGTGCGCGACCAAGGCGCTCCTGGGCGGCGACGCGGAGGCCATTTCCAACATCTACCGCGAGCGTGTGCTCAAGCGCGGCAAGGGCGCCGACCTGATCGGCTGGGGCACGGCCTACGGCAAGCGGGAAGCCGCCAAGGAAGGAGGCAAGTCATGAAAACGCGCATCGTGCTGATCGCTGCCGCCGCCGTCCTCGGGGCGGGCCTCGCCGGCTGCGGCGACCGCGACCGGGCTGTCGTTTACAAACAGGGCAAATACCAGGGCAAGGAAGACACCCAGCCCTGGAGCAATGCCCCGTTCAGCGGCGACAAGGCCAAGTGGGAGGGGGCGCTGCGCGCCCGCAACCAGGCGCAGGACGAATCACGCCGCACCGGCAACTAGGAGGAACCCATGAAAGGCATCCTCGCATCGATACAGGCGCTGCTGCTTGCGATCCTGCTCGCGGCCATGCCGGTCGCCGCGGCAGACGCACCGGCGCAGGTTCAAGCCAAGGAAACGCACAACCAGGCGCAGCTCTGGCGGGACGCCCGCTCGGGCCAGGCCGGCTTCACCACCGTCAAGGGGCCCGAAAGCGGCGTCCTGATCCAGTCCGGCGGCGAAACCTGGCGCGAGCTGCGCAACGGCCCGATCTCGCTCTACGGCGGCATCGCGCTGTGCGCGGTGGCGGTCGCCATCGGCCTGTTCTACCTGCGGCGCGGCATGATCAAGTTGAGCGGCCCCTCGACTGGGCGCCAGATCCAGCGCTTCAACGGCGTGGAGCGGGTGGCGCACTGGAGCATGGCGATCAGCTTCGTCATCCTGGCCGTCTCCGGTCTGGTGCTGCTGTTCGGCAAGCATGTCCTGCTGCCGGTGATCGGCTACACGCTCTTCAGCTGGCTGGCGGCGATCGGCAAGAACCTGCACAACTTCGTCGGCCCGCTGTTCCTGCTTTCCATCATCGTCTCGTTCTTCCTCTTCGTGAAGGACAACGTCTGGAAGGCCGAGGACGCGGACTGGATCGCCAAGGCCGGCGGCCTGCTCAGCGGCAAGCACGTCCCCTCCTGGCGCTTCAATTTCGGCGAGAAGTTCATGTTCTGGTTCGGCGTCGTCTTCCTGGGACTGGCCGTCAGCATCAGCGGCCTCATCATGGACTTCCCCAACTTCGGCCAGACGCGCGACACCCTGCAGACGGTCAACATCATCCATGCCGTCGGCGCCCTGCTGTTCGTCTGCCTGATGCTGGGCCACATCTACATCGGCACCATTGGCATGGAGGGCGCCTACGCCTCAATGCGCACCGGCCATGTCGATGAAGCCTGGGCGAAGGAGCACCACGAACTCTGGTACAACCAGGTGAAACAGCAGCCGGCCGAGCCAGCCAAGGCGGGGCAGGGCACCGCTGCCGCCGCGCATTCCTGACCAAGGGAGGAAACATGAAAGCGAACCTGAAACTCATCCTCGCCATGACGGCGGCGCTGGCCTTCGGCGCGGCCCAGGCCAAGCTGCCCCCGCCAAGCGAAGAAGCCAAGGCCAAGGCGGCGGAGGCCAAGGAAAAGTCGGCGCATGGCGACAAGGTGGCCGCCTACCAGTTGTGCAAATCGCAGAACCGCACCGCCGAGCGCTACCTGAAAGAGCACGGCAAGAAAGGCGCCGCCCTGCCGGCCTGCCAGGATCCCGGGCCGTTGCAATCGGCCACCGCACCGGCCGCAGCCGCGGCCCCTGCCAAGAAAAAATAATTCCGCATCCCCCCAACAGAGGAAACACATGATGAAAACCACCCTGATCGCCGCGGCTTCCGCGGCCATCCTGCTGTCCGCCTGCGCCGGCCACCACCACGGCCCCTCCGCCGAGGCCAGACTGGCCCCGACCAAGGGCCACACCACCACCGGCACCGTCGTCTTCAGGCAGATGGGCCATGACGTCGAGGTGTCGGCTCATGTTTCAGGCCTCACCCCCGGCGCGCACGGCTTCCACATCCACGAGAAGGGCGACTGTAGCGCGCCCGACGGCACCAGCGCCGGCGGCCACTTCAACCCCGGCGGCCATCCGCACGGCCACCCGCACCAGGGCCCGCACCACGCCGGCGACATGCCGATGCTGGAGACCGACGCCTACGGCAATGCGAAGCTCGTCGCCGTATTGCCGGGACTGACTCTGGAAGGCGCCAACGGCATCGTCGGCAAGGGCGTCATCGTCCACGCCGCGCCCGACGACTTCAAGACCCAGCCCACCGGCAA
>JAEHDO010000027.1 GCA_016880375.1 Betaproteobacteria bacterium
AATCGAATCCTCGCCGGCATGCTCGCCGACGACGCCGCGCGCAGGCGCTGGGGCGCCAGCGGCCTCGCCTGGGCCGGCACGGCCGACATCTACAGCCTGCCCGAGCGCGCGGCGGATATCATCCTCAGGACATGAGCCAACCCGAGGCGCTTTTTCTCGACGAGCCGTTCCGCACGCTGTGGGCCGGACAGGATCCCTTCCGCGCCGCCGCCGCCCTGCAGGGCAAGGTGCTGCGCGAACTGGAAGGCCGCCGCACCCTGCGCACCGAGGTCGGCGGGCGCGGCTACTACGTCAAGCTGCACCGCGGCGTCGGCTGGGGCGAGATCCTGAAGAACCTCGTCACGGCGCGCCTGCCGGTGCTCGGCGCCGAGCACGAGTGGCTGGCCATCCGACGCCTGACCGAGCTCGGCGTCGACACCATGAAGGCCGTCGCCTTCGGCCGCCGCGGCTCGAATCCGGCGAAGCTGGAATCCTTCATCGTCACCGAGGAGTTGGCCCCGACGGTCAGCCTGGAGGACTACTGCCGCGACTGGCCGGCGCAGCCGCCCGCGCCCGCGCTCAAGCACGCGCTGATCGCGCGCGTGGCGGAAATGGCGCGGCGCATGCACCGGGGCGGCGTCAACCACCGCGACTGCTACCTCTGCCACTTCCTGCTGCACACCGAGCCGCCGCCGACGCCGGAAATGCTGCGCCTGTCGCTGATCGACCTGCACCGCGCCCAGGTGCGCGCGGGCGCCGCGCCGCGGCGCTGGCGCGACAAGGATCTGGCGGCCCTGCACTTCTCGACGCTGGAGATCGGCCTCACCGCCCGCGACCGGCTGCGCTTCCTGCGCGCCTACTTCGGCCGGCCGTTGCGCGAGACCTTCGACGCGGAGGCAGCGCTGCTCGCCTACCTGCAACGCGAAGGCGAACGCCTGATGGCGCGCTACCGGCGCAAGTTCGCTCCCCGGGGAAGCGCATGAGCCAGTGGCAGGTGTTGCCCGGAGCAGATCCTGCAGCAGCGGCGCGCTTCGCCGACCTGGATGCCGTCTTCGCCCTCGAAGGCGAGATCGTCGCCAAGGATTCCACCACCCGCACGGTGCGCGTCGAGGTCGACGGCCGCCGCTATTACGTCAAGCGCTACCACGGCCTCGGCAAGAAGCCGCTGCGCCGCTGGTTCGGCACGCCGCGCGTGCAGCTGGAATGGGAGAACCTGCAGCGCTTCGCCGACTGGGGCATCCCTACCGCCCGGCTCGTCGCCTTCGGCCTCGAAAGCCAGGGCGGCCGCTTCGCGCGCGGGGCGCTGATCACCGCGGAGATTCCCGACACGACCGACCTGGGCAAGCTCGCCCGCAGCCACGACCCGCGGCTTAAAAGTCAGTCCTGGCGGGACGGCGTTGCCGCACAAGTGGCCGACATCGCCCGCCGCCTGCACGGTCGCCGCTTCGTGCATGGCGACCTCAAGTGGCGCAACCTGCTGGTGGACGCGGCCGGCAAGGTCTTCCTCATCGACTGTCCGAGCGGCGGCTTCTGGTGGCCGCCGTTCCTGGAATACCGCATCGTCAAGGACCTCGCCTGCCTCGACAAGGTGGCGAAGCGCCATCTCTCACGCACGCAGCGCCTGCGCTTCTACCTCGACTACGCGCGGAAGAAGAAGCTCGACGCCGCCGGCAAGCGGCGCATCCGCCAGGTCATCGGCTTCTTCGCGGGACGGGAGGCGGCGCAGGAAACCGCCGAATCCCTGCGCGCCGGCGGCCGCCGGCTGCTCGTGCCGAGCACGATAGCGCTCGACGATGACCGGAGGAAATCCCCGCGGGACGGCCGCGAGCTGGTCATCGAGCGCTGGCTGCGCATCCTGCCCGGCAAGCGGCTCACCGGCATCGGCAAATGGAACGGGCAGACCGTGCTGGCCAAGCTCTTCGTGGCCAAGCGCGGCAGCGAGCGCCACTGGCAGCGCGAATGCCGGGGCATCGACAGCCTGAAGCAGTACGACCTGCCGACCGCGAAACTGCTGGCGAGCGGCAAGCTGGAGGGGGCGGGATACTTCGTGCTCACCGAATACCTCGAGGGGGCGCACTGCCCGGACGCCACGGCGGCCGACGAACTCGGTCGGGTGTTCGAGGCGGTCGGCCGCATGCACGCCCGCGGCATCCTGCAGGAGGACGTGCATCTTGGTAATTTCCTGCTCAGGGACGGGCGTCTCTACGTCATCGACGGCGACGCCATCCGGCCGGCCGGTTCGGAGCGCGAGCGCCTCGACAACCTGGCCCTGCTGTTCGCCCAGCTGCCGCCGTCGGCGGGCAGTGCCGCGCCGGCGGGCCTGCTGGCCGCCTACCGCAAGGGCCATCCGAACCTGGTCTTCGATGCCGCGCAGCTCGAGGCATCCATCGTCCGCGCCCGCGAAGCGCGCCTCGCCGACTACCTCGACAAGTGCCTGCGCGACTGCAGCCTCTTCAAGTCGGCGCGACGCGCCGACCGCTTCTTCTCCCTGGTGCGCGCCGAAGCCGATTTCCTCGCCCCCCTCGTCGCCGACCCGGATGCCTGGCTGGAACAGGGCACCCCCCTCAAGCGCGGCCGCAGCGCCACGCTGGCGCTGGTCGAACTGGAGGGACGCAAGCTGGTCATCAAGCGCTACAACATCAAGAGCGCCGGCCACGCCCTTTCGCGCGCCTGGCGGCCGAGCCGCGCCTGGCATTCCTGGGTCGAGGCGCACCGACTGCGCTTCCTCGGCATCGCCACGCCGCGCCCGCTGGCGCTCATCGAGCGCCGCCTCGGCCCGCTGCGCGGCCGCGCCTGGCTCGTCAGCGAATACTGCGAGGGGCCGAGCCTGCAGGCGCGACTGGCGGAACACGCGGAGAGCGGTGTCCCCGCCAGGCTGAGGGAGGCCATCCGCGCGCTCTTCGCCAGCCTTGCCGCCGCGTGCATCAGCCACGGCGACCTGAAGGCCAGCAACTTCCTCTGCTGCGGGGAGGATCTGGTGGTGCTCGACCTGGACGCCATGCAGCAACACGGCAGCGACGACGCCTGGCGCAAGGCCTGGCAGAAGGACCGCGCCCGCTTCCTGCGCAACTGGCCGGAGGGCAGTACCCTCCGTCGCGACATGGACGCGGCGTTGCCGCCGGCCTGAACGTCCCCCGCCTTATCGAATTGCTTCTTCCGCTGGCTCGCGAAACTGCATGGCATGCAGTTTGGCGTAATGGCCGTTGAGGGCGAGCAGCTCGGCGTGGCTGCCGCGCTCGACGATGCGGCCCTGGTCCATGACCAGGATCGTGTCGGCGCGCTCGATGGTGGACAGGCGGTGGGCAATGACCAGCGTGGTACGGCCGCTCATGGCGCGGTCGAGGGCGGCCTGGATGTGGCGCTCGGACTCGGTGTCGAGCGCCGAGGTGGCTTCGTCGAGGATGAGGATCGGCGCGTCCTTGAGCAGCGCGCGCGCAATGGCCAGGCGCTGGCGCTGGCCGCCGGAGAGCAGCACGCCGTTCTCGCCGACCAGCGTGTCGAAGCCCTGCGGCAATTTGTCGATGAACTCGCGGGCGAAGGCGGCCTCGGCGGCGCGCTCGACGGCCTCGCGCGGCGCGCCGGCGAGGTCGCCATAGGCGATGTTGTTGGCCACGGTGTCGTTGAACAGCGTCACCTGCTGGGTGACGACGGCGACATGGCGGCGCAGATTGCGCAGGACGTAGTCCTCGACGTCCGTGCCGTCGACGAGGATCTGCCCCTCGTCGTGGTGGTAGAAGCGCGGGATGAGGTTGGCCAGGGTCGACTTGCCGCTGCCGGAACGGCCGACCAGCGCCACCATCTCCCCCGGCCGGATCGAGAAGTCGACGCCGTCGAGCACGCGCCGCTCGCCACCGGGGTAGGTGAAGGAAAGGCCGCGCACCTCGATGCGGCCGCTGACGCGTTCGCGCACCACCGTGCCGCTGTCGGTTTCGGCTGGCTCGTCGAGCTGCTCGAAGATGCTCTCGGCCGCCGCCACGCCCTTCTGGATGGTCGAGCTGACCTCGGAGAGCTGGCGGATCGGCTTCGGCAGCATCCCCGCCGCGGTGATGTAGGCCACCAGGTCGCCGGGCGAGGCCTCGCCTCGCAGCCACAATACGAGGAAGAGCAGCACGCCCATTGCGCTGTAGATGAGCAGCTGCAGAATCGGCGTGTACACCGACCCGGTGCGCACCATGCGCAACTGCCGGCTCATGTTGTTGCTGCTGGCTTCGTGGAAGCGCCGCTGTTCGTAGTCCTCGCCGCCGAAGCTGCGCACGACGCGGTGCCCCTGGATGCCCTCCGAGGCGACGTGCGTCACGTCGCCCATGGCCACCTGGATCTTCTTCGCCTGCTTGCGGAACTTGCGGCTGGCGCTGGTGACCAGCATTGCGATGACCGGCAGGATGGCGACCATCACCAGGGTCAGGCGCCAGTTCATCCAGAACAGGTAGCCGAAGAGGAAGACGATGGTCAGGCCCTCGCGGATGACGACCTTGATGGCATCGGTGGCCGCGCCCGTCACCATGGTGACGTTGAAAGTGATGCGCGAGATCAGGTGGCCGGAGTTGTGCATGTCGAAATAACGGTCGGGCAGCCTCAGCAGGCTGTTGAACAACGCCACCCGCAGATCGTGCACCACGCCCATCGACACCCTTGCGAGGAAGTAGTTGCCGAGGTAGGAGCCGATCCCCTGCCAGGCGGCGATGAGGACGATCAGCAGCGGCACGGCGTGCATCATCTGCAGGCCGCCAACCAGCGGCACGTCGGCCAGCGTCGCTGCCGCCGGATCGACAAGCCCGTCGACAAAGAACTTCAGCACCGAGGCCAGCATGGGCTGGGACGAGGCAAAGATAAGGTAGCCGAGAATGCTGATGGCAAACCAGCCGGCATACGGCCGGACGTAGCCCAGCAGGCGCAAATACTGGCCCAGGCTGGAAGTGACGCTGGCAGTGGCGTGCGATTCAGGGGGTTGCATGGGGCGCCGGACGGCGGAAATGATGCGGGGATTCTAGCATGGGCGGCATGCCCGGCCGGGCTGGTAAAATGCCGCACTACGACACGCAGCCGGCCCGCCGACGGACGCCCCCCTTGCAGACTTTGGAACACGATGACTACCTCGCGCTGCGCGCCGGCGCCACCGTGCTGGAGCACGACCGCTATGGCGACAAGGTGCTGCAACTCGCCGACGGCAGCTACCTCAAGCTGTTCCGCCGCAAGCGCCTGATTTCCTCCGCCGCCTGGTATCCCTACGCCCAGCGCTTCGCCGACAACGCGCTCGAATTG
>JAEHDO010000207.1 GCA_016880375.1 Betaproteobacteria bacterium
GATGACGCCGGCCAGGGCGGTGACGCCGAAATTGATGTTGGCGAGGTTGCCCGGCTCCATCAGGTAGCGCGCCGTGTCGCCCATCGGGCTGATGAAGGTGAAGGACTGCACCTCGACGCGGCTGGGCAGGGTGTCGGCAAGTTCGGCCCATTCCTTCCAGGCGGAGCCCATCGAGCCGCCGGTGATGTACCAGCCGGCCGTCACCACCAGGCCGATGACGACGCCGGACAGGATGTTGTCCTTGTTGCCGCGGAAGTCCTTCGAGGCGAAAGCGATGGCGGCGAGCGCCAGGCCGACGACCGCCCCCGTCAGGGCCTGGGACCTGGCGCCGGCGCCGAAGAACTCATTCAGCGACTGGCTGTTCATGCCGGCCTTGCCGAGTTCGACGGTGGTGGCGGCAATCCAGGGATTGAAGACGATGCCGTAGAAGTCGGTCCACAGCATGAGGTAGGCGCAGATCGAGGCGATCAGCAGCACCAGCAGCGACTTCAGGTTGCCGCCGCCGATGCGCACCAGGGTCTTGTTGCCGCAGCCCGAGGCCAGCGTCATGCCGATGCCGAACATGAGGCCGCCGAGGAGGTAGCGCAGCCAGGCGAAATACGGCGTGCGATACGGCGGGAAGGTCTCGGTGCCGATGGTCGCGCCGCCCGTGCCGACGAGCACGGCGACGCCGAGGATGGCCACGGCCATGGCCAGCAGCCAGGCGCGCAGGCGGCCGGTATCGCCCATGTTGACCCAGTCGGAGACGGCGCCCATGGTGCAGAAATTGGTTTTGTTGGCCACCGCACCCAGGATGACCGCCAGCACGAAGACGGCCGTCAGGACCTGATTGTGAATCGATAATTCCATGCTTCCTCCTCGATGGACGCCCTTTTTTTTGGACGCAAGCCCCGGATTCTAAAGAAAGCGGGGGCGGCGTGGATTAGTCTTGTTTGCCTTCGCATAACAGCACTGAATTTAAGGCCTCAAGCAGTCATGTAGTGCGTTGGATCGGGCAGTCCGGCTGCCTCGAAGCCGGCGTGGCGCAAGCGGCAGGAGTCGCACAGGCCGCAGGCGGCGCCGGTCTCGTCGGCCTGATAGCAGGAGACGGTGAGGGCGTAATCGACGCCGAGGGCGCTGCCGCGGCGGATGATGTCGGCCTTGGACAGGGCAATGAGGGGGGCGTGGAGATGCAATGGCGCGCCTTCGACGGCCGCCTTGGTGGCGAGGTTGGCCATGGCCTCGAAGGCGGCGATGTATTCCGGCCGGCAGTCAGGGTAGCCGGAGTAATCGACGGCATTCACGCCGACGAAGATGTCGTGCGCGCCCAGTACCTCCGCCCAGGCCAGCGCCAGCGACAGCATCACGGTATTGCGCGCCGGCACGTAGGTGGCGGGGATGCCCGGCTGCACGCCGTGCATCGGCACGTCGATATTGCGGTCGGTCAGCGCCGAGCCGCCGAACTGGCCGAGGTCGACATCGACGATGCGGTGTTCACGGGCGCCCAGCGCCAGGGCGACGCGGGCAGCGGCCTGCAATTCCGCCGCGTGGCGCTGTCCGTAGGCCACCGACAGGGCGTGGCAGGCAAAGCCGTCGCGACGGGCGATGGCCAGGGTGGTGGCCGAATCGAGGCCGCCGGAGAGCAGCACGACGGCGCGTTTTTGCTTCTCGATCATCGCGATTGATTCGGGTCAATTAAACGGCGCAGGCGGGACAATACCATGCGTGCCATGATCGAAGTCGAAGTCCATCTCTACAACAGCCTGGTGCATTTCGTGCCGAAGTACGAGCCGCTGCGGCTGACCCTGCCCGAAGGTGCGATGCCCGCTGAAGTGGCGCACCGGCTGGGCATTCCCGAGCGGGAGATCTTCGCCGCCTGGCGCAACGGCCACAACATCCTGAAATCCTTCGGCGGCAGCTTCGAGGAGGGGGTGGTGCTCGGCGACGGCGACCGGCTGGCGCTGTCGGGGCCGATTCCCTTTTCGCGCGCCTACGGCGCGCCGGTCTGCTGAATCTCCGGCCTAGCGGCCCCGTTCGGCGCCCCAGATGATCTTGTGCAGCTGCAGCTGCACGCGCACCGGCAGCTTGTCGCGCAGCACCCATCCGGCCAACAGTTTCGCATCGAGCTTTCCCGCCACCGGCGAGAGCAGCACCGGGCAGATCGCATCCAGTCGCCGTGCCGCGAGGACTGACTTTGCCCACGCGTAATCCGCCTCGTCGGCGAGCACGATCTTGATCTCGTCGCCGGCATTGAGCCGGCCGAGGTTCTCCCAGTGGTTCCTGTCCGCCTCGCCGGAGGCGGGCGCCTTGAGATCCATGATGCGCGAGACGCGCGCATCGACCTGCGAGATGTCCAGCGCGCCGCTGGTTTCCAGCGAAACCGAGTAGCCGGCGTCGCACAGCGCCTCGAGCAGCGGCAGGCAGGCCTTCTGCGCCAGCGGCTCGCCGCCGGTGACGCAGACCTGGCGGGCGCCATGCCTCGCCACCTCGATCAGCACCTCGCCGAGCGTCATCGTCTCGCCGCCGGAAAAGGCATAGTCGGTGTCGCACCAGGCGCAGCGCAGCGGGCAGCCGGTCAGGCGCACGAATACCGTCGGCAGGCCGGCGCGGGTGCTCTCGCCCTGCAGGGAATGGAAGATCTCGGTGACGCGGAGCGTGGCGGAGCGGTCGGTCATGGGCGCACTGTCGCGGGCATGCGCCCGCGGCCCTCGGGGCTACTTCTTCCTGGGCGGCGGCGTGGGCGCCAGGCGCTGCCTGGCCACCGCGGCGGCGGCGCTGTCGGGATACTTGGCGACGAGCGTCTCCCGCGTTTTCCTCGCCCCCTTGGCGTCGCCGCTTTCCTGCTGGCAATTCGCCTGGCCGAGCAGCGCGTCGGGCGCCTTGGCATCGTCCGGCCAAGTGGCGGCCAGCTTGACGAAAAGCTCCATCGCCTTCTTGTACTCGCCGAGCTGGTAGTGCGCGCTGCCGGCCCAGTAGTGCGCCGAGGGCAGGAAGGGGCTGGCCGGATAGGCCTTGATGAAGGCGAGGAAGGCGGTCAGCGCGCTCTTGTGCTTGCCGGCCTTGAAGAGATTCAGCGCCGCCTCGTAGTCGCGCGTCTCCGCCGCCGGGTCGGACGCCGGCCTGGCGCCGGCCGGCATGCCCTCGGCGCCGGCCTGCGGCTCCAGCTTGCGCAGGCGGTTGTCGAGGTCGACGTAGAAATCCTTCTGGCGCTTCTGCGTCGACTCGATTTCGTTCGTCAGCACCTCGATCTGTCCGCGCAGCTTCGCCACCTCGGCCTTGAGCGTCTCGATCTGGTTGGCCAGCTCGATCTGCCCGCGCGAGGCGGCTTCCAGCTTGTCCATGCGCGCATTGGCTTCGATGCGCAGCGCCTCGATGCGCCTGCGCGCCTCCTCGTCGTCGAAGAGGGCGCTGTGCGCCGGTAGCGCGACAACCAGGAGCAGAGCAGCCAGCTGGCGCTTCATGCCTCAGAACTCGCCCGTGTAGAGCATGTCGTCGCGGCGGTTCTTCGACCAGCAGGCCTCGCCCGACTCGCTGCAGCGCGGCTTTTCCTCGCCCAGGCTGACGGCCTCGACCTGGTCTTCGCGGGCGCCGAGCAGGAGGAGCATCTTCTTCAGGGCCTCGGCGCGCTTCTGGCCGAGGGCCAGGTTGTATTCGCGGCTGCCGCGCTCGTCGGCGTTGCCCTGGATGAGCATCTTCACCTTCGGGTTGGCGGCGAGGAACCTGGCATGCGCCTCGACCAGCGACTTGAATTCGTCCTTGATGACGTAGCTGTCGTAGTCGAAGAAGACGCTGCGCTGGGCCAGCACGCCCTGCTTCACCGCCGCCAGGGCCGTTCCCATCGGATCGCCCGCCGTCACCGGCTTGACTTCGGTGCCGTCGACTTTCCGCGCGCCGCGGTCTTCCACCGGGGCGCCGGACTGCTCGGGGTCTACCGTGGTGCCGCAGCCGGCAATCAGGGCTGCCCCCAGGATCGTCAATAATTTCATGCGCATGATTTTCTCCACTAGGCGATCAATGTTTCAAAAAAGGGCCCCATGCCGGCTCGCGCACGTCGCCCGCCTGTACCGAGAGCTTCTGCTTGACGCGGCCGTCGCTGGAGACGGCGGCGAGCACGCCGCGCCCGCCGATTTCCGAGGCGTAGAGGATCATGCGGCCGTTGGGCGCGAAGCTGGGGGATTCGTCCTTGTCCGAGTCGGTGAGGATCTGCGCCTGGCGCGTCGCGAGGTCCATCAGGGCGAGCTGGAAGCGCCCGCCGTTGCGCGTGACGTAGGCCATGCTCTTGCCGTCGGGCGAGAGGCGCGGCGTGACGTTGTAGCTGCCTTCGAAGGTGATGCGCTGGGCGCTGCCGCCGCCGGACGAAATGCGATAGGCCTGCGGGCTGCCGCCGCGGTCCGAGGTGAAATAGATGAACTGGCCGTCGGGCGAGAAGAACGGCTCGGTGTCGATGCCGGCGGA
>JAEHDO010000208.1 GCA_016880375.1 Betaproteobacteria bacterium
AGATGTCGTCCGTCTCGAGCAGCTCGTTGCGCTGCTGGTAGATGACCTTGCGCTGGTCGTTGGCGACGTCGTCGTATTCGAGCAGCTGCTTGCGGATGTCGAAGTTGCGCTGCTCGACCTTGCGCTGCGCGGACTCGAGCGAGCGCGTCACCAGCGGGTGCTCGATGGCCTCGCCCTCGGGCATCTTCAGCCGCACCATGATGGCGTTGAGGCGCTCGCCGGCGAAAATGCGCAGCAGCGGGTCTTCCAGCGACAGGTAGAAGCGGCTGGAGCCCGGGTCGCCCTGGCGGCCGGAACGGCCGCGCAGCTGGTTGTCGATGCGCCGGGATTCATGCCGCTCGGAGCCGATGATGTGCAGCCCGCCGGCCTTCACCACCTGCTCGTGCAGCGACTGCCATTCGCCGCGCAGCTGGGCGATGCGCGGCGCCCTGTCGGCCTCGGCAATGCCCCCTTCGGCCAGCAGGGCATCCACCTGCTTCTCGGCGTTGCCGCCGAGCACGATGTCCGTGCCGCGGCCGGCCATGTTGGTGGCGATGGTGATCATGCCGGGCCGGCCGGCCTGGGCGACGATGAGTGCCTCGCGGGCGTGCTGCTTGGCGTTGAGCACCTGGTGGGGCAGCTTCTCCTGTTCCAGCATGCCGGCGAGCAGCTCGGAGTTTTCGATGGAGGTGGTGCCGACCAGCACCGGCTGGCCGCGCTGGTGGCAGTCGCGGATGTCGGCGATGATGGCGCGGAATTTTTCCGGCGCGGTGCGATAGACCTGGTCCATGCGGTCGTCGCGGATCATCGGCTGGTTGGTGGGTATGACCACCGTCTCGAGACCGTAGATCTGGTGGAACTCGTAGGCCTCGGTATCGGCGGTGCCGGTCATGCCGGCCAGCTTGCCGTACATGCGGAAATAGTTCTGGAAGGTGATCGAGGCGAGCGTCTGGTTCTCGTGCTGGATCTGCACGCCCTCCTTGGCTTCGACCGCCTGGTGCAGGCCGTCCGACCAGCGCCGGCCCGGCATGAGGCGGCCGGTAAACTCGTCGACGATGACGATCTCGCCGTTTTGCGAGACGTAATGCTGGTCGCGGTGGAACAGGCTGTGCGCGCGCAGGGCGGCGTAGAGGTGGTGCATGAGCAGGATGTTGCCCGGCTCGTAGAGGCTGCTGCCTTCGGCAAGCATGCCCATGCGGGCGAGGACTGCCTCGGCGTGCTCGTGCCCGGCCTCGGAGAGGAGCACCGTGTGCGCCTTCTCGTCGACCCAGTAGTCGCCCTCGCCCTTCTCTTCCTGCTGCCGGCTGAGCAGCGGCGCCACCTGGTTCATGCGCACGTAAAGATCGGTGTGGTCCTCGGCCTGGCCGGAGATGATCAGCGGCGTGCGCGCCTCGTCGATGAGGATCGAGTCGACCTCGTCGACGATGGCGTAGCCGAGCTTGTTCTGCACCCGGTCCTTCGCCGCGTAGACCATGTTGTCGCGCAGGTAGTCGAAGCCGAATTCGTTGTTGGTGCCGTAGGTGATGTCGGCGGCGTAGGCGGCCTGCTTCTCCTCGTGCGGCATCTGCGAGAGATTGACGCCGACGCTCATGCCGAGGAAGCGGTAAAGCTTGCCCATCCATTCGGCGTCGCGGCTGGCGAGGTAGTCGTTCACCGTGATGACATGCACGCCCTGGCCGGAGAGGGCGTTCAGATAGGCCGGCAGCGTGGCGACCAGGGTCTTGCCCTCGCCGGTGCGCATCTCGGCGATCTTGCCGTAGTGGAGCACCATGCCGCCGACCAGCTGCACGTCGAAATGGCGCATGTCGAGAACGCGCTTGCCGGCCTCGCGCACCACGGCAAAGGCTTCCGGGAGAAGGTCGTCGAGGGCTGACCCCGCCGCCACCTTCTGGCGCAGTTCGTCAGTCTTGCCGCGCAACTGTGCGTCGGAGAGGGCGCTGATCGCCGGTTCGAGCGCGTTGATCCTGCTGACGGTTTTCGAGTACTCGCGGATCAGCCGGTCGTTGCGGCTGCCGAATATTTTCTTGAGAAGGCCGGAAATCATGCTGAAGCGCGAAAGGGGGCGGGGAAAGCGCGGATTTTAGCATGCCGCTCCCGGACGTCTGCAGCGTGACGCATGGCGCGGGGCCAAACGCCGCACGCCCTTCCGTGGCAAGGGGATGGGGAAGGCCTTATTTGCGCCGGGCGAGTGTCTGCGTCTGCTTCTGCTGCCGGGCGTTCTGGAGGAAGCGGTTGGGGTTCTGGGGGGCACCCTTGAAGCGCACTTCGAAATGCAGGTGCGGCCCGGTAGAGCGTCCGGTCGAGCCCACTTCGGCAATCTTCTGGCCGCGCTTGACCAGGGCGCCCTCCTTGACCAGCACCCTGGAGGCGTGGGCGTAGCGGGTGATCAGGTCGTTGCCGTGGTCGATCTCGACCAGGTTGCCGTAAGCCGGATGGCGTTCGGCTGTGATGACGATGCCCGCTGCGGCAGCGACGATCGGCGTACCCGACTCGGCGATGAAATCGATGCCTTCGTGCATGGCCTGCGCTCCGGTAATCGGGTCGATGCGCCAGCCGAAGCCGGAGGCGTTCCATTGCGCATCGACCGGCAGGGCGGTCGGCAACTGGTTTTTCCTCACCCGTTCGTCAATCAGTTCGGACTCGATCAGGCCCAGATAATCGCCCTTCAGCTCCAATTGGCGCGAGAACTGGTCGATCTGCAGCTGCAGGTCGTAAGGCGTCAGTGCCCGTGACGGGGCGACCAGGGGGCCGCCCTGGCCCGACTTGTCGATGGGCTGGGCCTCCGGTGTCTTGATGCCGGAGAGTTGGCCCAGACGCTCGCCGAGGGTGTCAAGGTGCATCAGCCGCGCCTGCAACTGGCCCAGCCGCACCGCCATGGCATTCAGGTTTTCCCGCATGAAATCCTGCGTCACCCGGCTTTCCTGGTCGCGCACGCTGACCAGCAGGC
The DNA here is from genome assembly GCA_016880375.1 of Betaproteobacteria bacterium. GTDB lineage: Bacteria > Pseudomonadota > Gammaproteobacteria > Burkholderiales > Rhodocyclaceae > Desulfobacillus. Next base: position 2,927 of record JAEHDO010000208.1, read on the forward strand.
TTTGCAGGAAGGGCAACCGCAACTCGGCGGCATGGCGCACCGTCACATAGGAAAACAGCGACGAAACGGCCAGCACGGTCAGCGCGAAACCGAAAACGGCCAGCACCAGGTGCCTGGCGGTGATGGTTAGGGTCCTGGCGGTTGCCAGGCGGTCGGAGACGAGAATAATATGCACGCCGTCCCTCCAAAAAGATCTCAAATGGCAGCGCGTTCTCTAGACGCTTACCTGAATTCCGCCGACGGTCTGGCGCGCTTGTCCGCGCATGCCGGGCGGCTGGTCAAATTGCAGCGCGTTTTCGAGGAAATCGCGCCTTCATTTCTGGCCGCGTCGAGCCGCGTGGCCAATTTCAAGCTGGGGAAAGTGGTTATCCACGCCGATTCTGGCGCGGTCGCCGCCAAGCTGAGGCAGATGCTGCCAAGCCTGATCGACGAATTCTCTTTGAAGGGGGCAGAGGTTACCGAAATACAGGTCAAAGTGCAACCAACCCATGGTGCAATGCAGCATAAAAAACCGGGGCAAGCACCGGTTGTCGGCGCGTCCGCGAAAGCGGGACTGGATCGCCTGGCGACCGCATTGCCGGCGGATTCGCCGCTGAAGGAGGCGCTCGGCCGGCTGGTCAAGCGCAGCCGCTGAAGGATTCCTACAAAACGATCACCCGCTCGAGGAACATCAGGGACAGGACGACCAGGGCGAAAATGCCGGCGTACTTGGTGACCTGCCAGGACAGGCGCAGGTAGCGGCGGTCACGGGTCAGCAGGAAAGTGACGATGCCGGCACCGACGGTGATGGCCACCAGGACGCCGACAATCCGCAGCAGAAGCATTGAGAATTCACCTTTCCCCCGCCCCCTTTCCAGGGAAAGGGGTGATGGTAGTTCGCAGGCTTGGCCTGCTCCGAATTACAACGGCCCCACCTTGGGGCACCCCGGGAGTACTTCCTCAGGGCGCGGCCCGGCGGTGTGGCGCTACGCCGGCTGGGCGAACAGCCGCGCGACGGAAGCGGGGGCGTCCTCGATGCGCTCGAAGCTCACCATCTCCCAGGCCGTGCTGTCGGCCAGCAGGGCGCGCAGCAATTTGTTGTTGAGGGCATGGCCGGACTTGTGCGCGGAAAAGGCGCCCAGCAGCGGATGGCCGAGCAGGTAGAGGTCGCCCACCGCATCCAGGACCTTGTGCTTGACGAACTCGTCGCCGTAGCGCAGGCCGTCGGCATTGAGCACGCGGTACTCGTCCATGACGATGG
>JAEHDO010000209.1 GCA_016880375.1 Betaproteobacteria bacterium
GCTGGCGGATCAATTGAAGCAGCACGTCAAGGACAAGCTGGCGCCCTACAAGTACCCGCGCTGGCTGGAGTTCGTCGCCGAGCTGCCGAAGACGGCCACCGGCAAGATCCAGCGCTTCAAACTCAGAAGCTGAGCTGTCATGCGCGTCCTGATCATCGAGGACGATCTCGACATCGCCACCAACCTCTACGAATTCCTCGAGGGCCGGGGCTGCGTCGTCGACATGGCGCGCGACGGCGTCAGCGGCATGCACCTGGCGGTGTCCGGCGAGTTCGACGCCATCGTCCTCGACCTCGGCCTGCCGGGCATGGACGGCCTGCGCCTGTGCAGCAAGCTGCGGCGCGAAGCGTGCCTGGACGTGCCGGTGCTGATCCTCACCGCGCGCGACGTGCTCGACGACAAGCTGACGGCCTTCGATTGCGGCGCCGACGACTATCTCGTCAAGCCCTTCGCCCTGCGCGAGGTGGAGGCGCGCCTGAAGGCGCTCGTGGCCCGCCGCCGCGGCCGCGTCGTCAGTCGCAAGCTGGTGCATGGCGCCATCGCCTTCGATCCGGGCAACATGGCGGTGAGCGTCGATGGCCGGCCGGTGCACCTGTCGCGCAAGTGCCTGCGCCTGCTGGAGATGATGATGTCAGCGCCGAACCGCGTCTATTCGCGTGCCGAGCTGGAGCAGGAGCTGTGGGGCGACGAGCACCCGCAAAGCGATTCCCTGCGCAGCCACATGCACCTGCTGCGCCGCGCGCTCACTGACGCGAGCGGCATCTCGCCCATCGAGACGGTGCACGGCGTCGGCTACCGCTTTGCTTCGGCCGATGTCGGTCAGGCATAGTCTTCGCCTTCGCTTCGCGCTGACCTTCGCCCTCGTCGGCGCGGTGCTGGTGCTGATCCATGCCGTCGCCATCCTGCAGCTCAACCGCCACCAGGAGGCGCAGCTCATCGACCAGATCGTCTCCGACGAGATGGAGGGCCTCCTGCAGCAGTACGAGCGCATCGGCTCGATTGACGGCCCGCCCTACCGCAAGCTGCAGCGCTTCGACGTGCGCGCCGACACCCAGGCGCTGTCGCTGCGCAAGTGGTTCCGCGCCAGCTGGCTGGTGCATGGCTATGCCACGCGCGGCATCGAGGAGCAGCGCCAGCTGCCGGAGGAACTGCGCGCACTCGATCCGGGCTTCCACGACATCACCAGCGGCGCCGACCGCTACCGCGTCGAGGTGCGCGAGATCGGCAGCATGCGCTTCTATCTCGCCTATTCCGTCTCCTTGCACGAGGAAAGGGCGCACGCGTTCACCATTGCGCTGGTGCTGGGCGCGGTGTTCACGGCGCTGGTGACGGCGCTCATCGGCCTGTGGGCTTCCGGCTGGCTGACGCGGCACGTCGTCGACCTGGCGCGGCGGGTGAGGCAACTCGACGGCCGCAGCGGCGAGAGCGGCCTCGAGCAGTTCTATCCCGAGCGCGAGGTGGCGGAGCTGGCCGCCGCCTTCGACGGCTACCATGCGCGCATGGGGCGCCTGCTCGAACGCGAGCGGGCGTTCACCGCCGACGTCAGCCACGAGCTGCGCACGCCGCTGACCTCCATCCAGACCAGCTGCGAGCTGATGCTGGAAGACCGCGGCCTCTCGCCCAAGGCGCGCGAGCGGCTGGAAAAGATCGATGCCGCCGCGGCGCGCCTGGCGGACCTGGTGAATGCCTTCCTGCTGATGGCGCGCGAGGAGGCCGACGGCATCCGCGGCGAGGTGGACCTGCGCGAGTGCGTCGAGGAGGTGGCCGAGAGCGTGCGCGAGCGCGCCGTGGCGAAGGGACTGACTTTGCTGGTGGATGCCCCGGAGAGCCTGCCGCTGCGCGTGCCGCGCCGGGCGCTGCACGTGGTGCTCTCCAACCTGCTGGCCAACGCCGTGAGCTACACCGA
>JAEHDO010000210.1 GCA_016880375.1 Betaproteobacteria bacterium
CAGCGTGCTGCCGCAGCTGTCCACCACGTGGATGCCGCCCGCCGGGTTATGGAGGGCGCGGATGCAGCCGAGCATGTCCATGGCGATCTCCCTGATGATCTCGAAGCGCAGCGCCGCCGGGGCATTGACCGCGTCGAGGGCGGGATGCAGCCACGGGCCGGCCGCCGGCTGGCCGTAGGCCAGCGCCGGGGCCGGCCGCGGCATCGGCACCTCGTAGGTGTGCAGCAGCACCGGCGTCGCCTGGTTGAGCGAGGTCGGCAGCAGGCGCCAGGAAAGGATCTGCAGGTAGTTCTTCGTGACGTAGTCCTTCAGCATGTCGAGTTCCACGACGTCGATGTAGCTGGCCGGGTCGTTCGGGTCGGCGCCGGCGTCGGGCGCCTTCAGGATGTTGCCGTCCTTGAGGGCGTCGAAGAGGTCGTTGCCGCCGCCGGAGAGCAGGATGGCGTGGTACTTGCGCGCGCTCATCTCCTGCATGAAGCCGGCGCTGATCGCCATGCCGGCCATGTCGTGGCTGGTATGGCCGGAGTAGGCGTAGTTCAGCGTGGCCGTCTTCCTGCCGAACTTGAGCCGGTTGAGGAGATTGGGCTGGATGTCGAAGCCGAGGTAGCCCCAGGCGAACCAGGAATCGCCCTCGGCCAGCAGCAGCTGCGCGTAGTTGTTGAAGTGCGGCGGCATCAGCGAAGGATGCAGCTCGGGCCAGTAAATCTCGTTGTCGTGGGGCATCGTCTCCTCCCTAGGCTGCGCCCGGCATCGTCAGGTCCCCGGACGGCTCGCGCGGCTGAAGAAATCCCAGATGGCATCGTTGGCGTCGAGGGCCCGGGATGCCCCCTCCTTGCCGCGGCGGACGGTTTTCGCGCCCGGCCACGAGTGGCCGCCGCCTTCGGTGACGCACAGCTGCACCGAAACCCCGCCGGCGCAGCCGGCGTAGGCCTCGCAGTAGGCGCCCGGCCTGTCGAGGATGCGCCGGGGCGCCGGGCCGCACTGGTTGCGCTTCACCCAGCGCGCCACGGTCTCCGGCACCGAGACGAAGTCCATCACCTTCGACGCGTCGCGGAAGGCATCCCGGCCGGCGCCGCCGGTGAACAGCACATGGGTGTCGTTGCGCGCATGGATGTGCAGCACCGATGCCGGGCGCGAAGGTGTGCAGCCTGTGCTGGCATCGGTGCCCGCCACCGACGCCACGGCGCGGAAGACATCCGGCGCTTCGCACGCCAGGCGATGCGCCAGCATGCCGCCGTTGGACATGCCGGTGGCGAAGATGCGCCCGCCGTCGATGTTGGCCTGCGCCTTCACGCGCGCCACCAGGGCGCGAACGAAGCCGACATCGTCAATGCCGCGGTCGCGGGCGTCGCCGCAGCAGCCGCCGGCGTTCCAGGTGGCGAACCTGCCGCCCGGCAAGCGGCTGTAGCCATTCGGGAAGACGACGACGAAGCCCTCGCGCTCCGCCTTGCCGACGAGCCCGTAGCGCGCTTCGTCGGCCATGAACTCGGCATGCCCGCCGCCACCGTGAAAGGCCAGGACCAGCGGCATCGGCTTCGCCGGGTCGTAACCCGCAGGGAGGTGCATCAGGTACTTCCGCGGCTGACCGTCGTGGCTGAGGTGCAGCGTGTGGGTGCCGGCGCCGAGCGGGGCGGCCGGGTCCGCTTCCCCGGCCCATGCCGCCGGGGCGGGCGTGCCTGCGCCCGCCAGGGCGATCAGGCATGGCAATGCCCGGAGCAGCCTGAAGATCACGTTCCGCTTTCGCATGCGCACGGCACCGGCACGCCCTAGAAAATGATGCCCAGCAGCTTCTTCAGCAATTCCTCCCACGGCATCATGGTGAGGAACAGCGGCACGATCGGCAGGACCACCGCAGCCGCCAGAGTGACGACGGCTTCCCTCGACACCGGCGTGACGTGCATGGTCTGCACCACTTCGTAACTGTTGCCGAGGTCGGCGAGGGACTGGATGTCGGCGCTGCCCACCAGCGGCTCATCGGCCGGCGCGCCGCCGCGCAGCCATTTGGCATCGAACTCGCGCGCGTAACGCTGGGCCAGGGTGCCGTATTCGCGCTTGCCTTTGCGCTTCGCCTCGGCGAGCTGGGGAGTGAATACCAGGAGCGGGCCGAAGACCACGCACAGCAGAAAGGCGACCAGTATGGCGACCTCGCCCTTGAAGTCCGGCAGGGTGGCCCCGAGGTGGAAAATGCGGTTGGCGAGGTTGCCGGCAACGATCGCGCTGTGCGCCATCAGCAGCGGGGCGAACGGGTAGACCATGCCGGCGAGGAATCCCAGGCCGCCGGTGCGGTCCGGATGCGTCGGCACCAGGTTCAACTCGATGCGTGACACCTGCCAGAGGAAGCGGCACCAGATGAATATGCGGTAATACCAGCGCAACAGCAGAAACTGGAAGACCGGCAGGCTCAGGAAGACGAACCACATTCCCGCGAGCGACAGGCGGGATCCCTCCGCGGCCGGTGTCGCGAACCAGGTAGGGGCATCGATTGCCATGTAATGGCGCCAGATGACGAGGATGCCGACGCCATACACGAAGGCAAGCAGCAGCACCTCGGCGAGCACCGAGTTGCGCAGCCGGAAGGCCGAGCGGATGGCGGCATCGAAGCGCGGCAGGGCGCTCTCGGGGATCAGGTTGCGCTCGAGGAACTGCCTCAGCAGCAAGCGCATGCGATGGTGCACCACCAGCTCGGCGCCGATCATCAGGGGTACTGCGAGCAGGAAGCGGACGTGAACTTCAACGTCCATCAGGAAGGGGACGGCCGCGCTGCCGCCGATCAGCTGTCCTTCCAGCGCCGTGAGCAGCAGGAGCGGCAGCCACGCCGCCAGCGCTATGACGACGATGCGCTGGCGCGCCATTTCCAGCGCATCGTCGGACAGATGCGTCCGGCGCAGCAGCTGGAAGAGCGGCCCGCCGAGGACCAGCGAGAAGTCCGGCGGATTATGGAGGAGGCTGTCGCCGGGCTTCGATGCGGGAGCGTTCATTTATATATCCTTGCAGGGCAGGACAGCCGGCAACGGGAGCCGATGCCGATGTCGCCGACCATTATATTACCGCCCCCCGAACGCCCGGACAGGCAGCCGCAGGGCA
>JAEHDO010000211.1 GCA_016880375.1 Betaproteobacteria bacterium
TCCGGCATCAAGAGCCTGGCGGACCTGAAGGGCAAACGCGTCGCCGTCGGCGCACCGAAGTCCGGCACCGAGCTCAACACGCGCGCCATCCTCAAGGGCGCCGGCCTGAGCTACAAGGACCTCGGCAAGGTGGAATACCTGCCCTTCGGCGAGTCGGTGGAGCTGATGAAGAACCGCCAGCTCGACGCCACCCTGATCTCCGCCGGCCTCGGCGTGGCCGCCGTGCGCGACCTTGCCACCGCGGTGAAGATCGTCATCGTGCCGATCCCGGCCGAGATCATCGGCAAGATCGGCGATCCGGCCTACCAGCCGGCGACCATTCCGGCCAACACCTACAACGGCCAGACCGCCGACGCTGCCACCGTGGCCATCCCGAACTTCCTCGTCACCCACGAAGGCGTGCCGGCCGAAACGGTGTACACCATGGCCAAGTCGATGTTCGAGAACCTCGACCAGATGGTCGCCGCCCACGCCGCCGCCAAGGCGATCAAGCGCGAGAATGCGGTGATGGGCATGCCGCTGCCGCTGCATCCAGGCGCCGAGAAATATTACCGCGAGGCCGGCGTCCTCAAGTAATGGCCAGGTTCTGGCATACAGGCCGTGCCGGTTTCCGCGCACGGCCTTTTTGTTTCACCGGAGAGCAAGATGGCGGAAGCCGATAGCGAATTTTCCGAACACGGCGTGCAGCGCCGTCTGGGCGACGGCCCGATGAAGCTGATCGTCGCCGTGGCGCTGGCCTTCTCCACCTACCAGCTCGTTCTCGCCGCCTTCCACCCGCTCTCCAGCCTGGTGATGCGCGCGATCCACGTCAGCTTCCTGGTGCTGCTCACCTTCCTGCTCTACCCGATGTTCCAGCGCGGCAGGCTGTCGCGCATTCCCTGGTACGACTGGCTGCTGGCCGGCGGCGGCTTCGCCCTCGGCTTCTACCAGTGGGCGTTCGAGGGCGATCTGATCCAGCGCGCCGGCGATCCGACGAACGTCGACCTCGCTGTCGGTACGGTCATGGTGCTGCTGGTGTTCGAGGCGGCGCGCCGCATCCTCGGCCTGGCCCTGCCGCTGGTGTGCGCCGCCTTCCTGCTGTTCGGCCTGTTCGGCCAGTATCTGCCGGAGGCCATCGCCCATCGCGGCTACAGCTTCGCCCAGATCGTGGACCAGCTCGGCTTCGGCACCGAGGGCATCTACGGCATCCCGACGCTGGTGTCGGCCACCTACATCTTCCTCTTCATCCTGTTCGGCTCCTTCCTCGAACACGCCGGCATGATCAACCTGTTCAACTCGGTTGCGCTGGGCTTCGTCGGCCACACCAAGGGCGGACCGGCCAAGGTGTCGGTGATCTCCTCGGCGCTGATGGGCACCATCTCCGGCTCCGGTGTCGCCAACGTGCTCACCACCGGCCAGTTCACCATCCCGCTGATGAAACGCTTCGGCTACTCGGGCGTCTTCGCCGGCGCGGTGGAAGCGACCTCCAGCATGGGCGGCCAGATCATGCCGCCGGTGATGGGCGCGGTGGCCTTCATCATGGCGGAGAACCTCAACGTGCCCTATGCCGAGATCGTCAAGGCGGCGGCGATTCCGGCCATCCTCTACTACGTCACGGCGTTCTGGATGGTGCATCTGGAAGCCGGGCGCAAGTCCCTGCTCGGGCTGCCGAAGGACCAGTGCCCGAATCCCTGGCGCGCCATGAAGGAAAGCTGGTACCTGGTGCTGCCGCTGGCGGCGCTGGTGTGGATGCTCTTCAACGGTTTCACGCCGATGTTCTCCGGCATGGTCGGCCTGGCGCTGACCGCCATTCTGATCCTCGGCGCGGCGCTGGCGGCGCGCATCTCGGGCACGGCCTTCCGCGTCGTCTTCTGGATCGGCGTGGGGATCGGCGCCTCGGCCTTCGCCAAGTGGGGCATCTACCCGGTGCTCGGCCTCATCGCCTTGCTGGCCGCCGCCTGCTTCGGCATCCGCGGCGGGCACAAGACCCTGCACGCCATGAAGATGAGCCTGGTGGATGGGGCAAAACAGGCGCTGCCGGTCGGCGTGGCCTGCGCCGTGGTCGGCGTCATCATCGGCATCCTGACGCTGACGGGCGCGGCCTCCAGCTTCGCCGGCTTCATCCTGCAGGTCGGCGAGAAGAGCCTGTTCCTCTCGCTGGTGCTGACCATGATCGTCTGCCTGATCCTCGGCATGGGCATCCCGACCATCCCCAACTACATCATCACCAGCGCCATCGCCGCGCCGGCACTGCTCAAGCTCGGCGTGCCGCTGATCGTCTCGCACATGTTCGTCTTCTACTTCGGCATCATGGCCGACCTCACCCCGCCGGTGGCGCTGGCGGCCTTCGCCGCCTCCAGCATCGCCAAGGAGCCGCCGATGAAGATCGGCTTCAAGGCGGTGCAGGTCGCCATCGCCGGCTTCGTCGTGCCCTACATGGCAGTCTACGATAACGCGCTGATGCTCCAAGGCGACTGGACCGTGGCTGCCGTGGCCTACATCGTCTTGAAGGCAGTGATTTCCATTGCGCTGTGGGGTGCCGCGGCGATCGGCTTCCTCTTGGCGCCGCTCAATTGGGCCGAGCGCCTGTGCGCCGCGGCGGCGGCCTTCCTGCTCGTCGCCGCCATCCCGCTCACCGACGAGATCGGCTTTGCGCTCGCGACGGCCTTCATCGGCTGGCACGTCTGGCGCTGCCGCCGTGCTGCGCAGACTGACTTTTCCTGATGCCGCTATGCCTGTCCGCCGGCGCGCTGGTGGCCACGCTGGCCGTCGAATCCTTCACCCTTGCATGGACGCACTCCATCGAAAAAATCCGCTGGGAGGAAGATTGGCGCATCGAGGCCGGACTACTGCATCTGGTCGAAGCACGCATTCGCGGCAGCGGCGCCGGCATGGAGCCGCCCGCGGGCGCCGTATTGGAGAACGGTACCTGGCGCTACCGGCCCGTGCTCGCGCCGCTGGCCCGGTTGCGCCTGGCCAACTCCACCTACGCGGCTGATTACTTGCTCTGTTTCGAGAGCCGCTGCCGGCCGCTTGCCGAACTGGCCGGCAGCGCGGAGAATGAATCGATCGAACTGCATGCCTGTACAGGAGGAGAAATGGCCCCCCAACGCTCCCTTCGCTCGCTGCCCCCCGAGGGGAGCATGCCTTCCTTGGGACGGCCCGGCGAAAGGCATGACCATGCCCGCTGAATTCGATGCCATCCTGAAAACCCCATTCGGCGCGCTCGGCGTGCGTACTGAGAATGACGTAATTGCCGAGATCCGCTTCCTGCCACCCGGCACCCAGGCATTGAGGCCGAAAACCGCCCTGGCCGAGAGGGCCTGCCAGCAGCTGGCCGCCTACCTGGCCGACCCCAAGGCCGGTTTCGACCTGCCGCTGAGGGCTGCCGGCACCGAATTCCAGCGCAGCGTCTGGAAGGCGATTGCCGCCATCCCGCCGGGCCGCACCCTCAGCTATGGCGACATCGCCAGGCGCCTCAAAAGCGCGCCGCGGGCGGTGGGCCAGGCCTGCGGCCGCAACCCCTATCCGGTGGCAGTGCCCTGCCACCGTGTCGTCGCGGCGGACGGCGGGCTGGTCGGCTTCGCCAACGCCCGCAGCGGCTACCTGCTCGACACCAAGCGCTGGTTATTGGAGCATGAACGAATCTGACGCGGGGCTGCTCGACGCCTTCGCCGACACCCTCTGGCTGGAAGCCGGCCTCTCGAAGAACACCCTCTCGAGCTATCGCGCCGATTTGTCGCAGTTCTCCGTCTGGCTGACGCCCCGCGGCAAGACTCTGGAGCAAATCGAGCCGGTCGACATCCACGACTACCTGCGCGATTTCAGTCGTCGCGCCAAATCCACCAGCCAGCGCCGCCTGATCGCCTCGCTGCGCCGCTTCTACCAGCACTTGCTGGCGGTCGGCGCCATCAAGGCCGACCCAACCCTGAACATCGACCCGCCGCCCCGGCTCGAACGCTTCCCCAGGACACTGTCCGAGGCCCAGGTCGAAGCGCTGCTGGCCGCGCCGGATATCGACACCCCTCTCGGACTGCGTGACCGCGCCATGCTGGAAGTCCTGTACGCAGCCGGCCTGCGCGTCTCGGAGCTGACGGCATTGAAACTGTTCGAGGTGGGCATGAACGAAGGGGTGGTGCGCGTCTTTGGCAAGGGTTCGAAGGAGCGCCTGGTGCCTCTCGGACAGGTGGCGCTGGAATGGGTCGAGCGCTACCTTTCGCTAGCGCGGCCGCAACTGCTCGCCGGCCGCAACTGCGACGCGGTCTTCGTCACGCGGCGCGGGGCGGGACTGTCACGGCAGATGTTCTGGCACCTGGTCAAGCGCCATGCCGCGCGCGCCGGCATCGACTCCTCGCGCATCTCGCCGCACACCCTGCGCCACGCCTTCGCCACCCACCTGATCAACCACGGCGCCGACCTGCGCGTGGTGCAACTTCTGCTCGGCCATGCAGACATCTCGACGACACAGGTCTATACACACGTCGCCCGTGAACGGCTCAAGCAGCTGCACGCCCGGCACCATCCCCGCGGCTGAAATGAGAAGCCCCGCAATCGCGAGGCTCTCGTGCGCCAGCTTCGGCGCGGCGCCTTCGATGAGGCGCAAGTGCGGGATCGACGATCCCGTAAGGGTGCTCCGGTGAAACAACCGCTTCCTGCTTCTTCCGGCTCGTTCTCCAGGTTATGGGAACACTTTGTTTATAGCCTCCCAACTGGCGGCCTTCAAGTTGGATTTTGTAGGATGTTGTTATGAAACACGAAACTCATGCCCCGGAAACCCCCGCGACCCGTTTCCTCCTGCAGCACCGGGTCGCCCACTCCAGCCACCTCTACGAATACGAGGAACACGGCGGCACGCGCGTTTCGGCGCGCGAACTGAACGTGGATGAGCATGCCGTGGTGAAGACGCTCGTGATGGAGGACGAAGCCGGCAAGCCCCTGATCGTGCTGATGCACGGGGACCGCAAGGTATCCACCAAGAACCTTGCGCGGCAGATCGGTGCCAAGCGCGTCGCGCCCTGCAAGCCCGAGGCAGCGCTGCGCCACACCGGCTACATGGTGGGAGGCACTTCCCCTTTTGGCACGAAGAAAAAGCTGCCGGTGTATATCGAGAAGACCATCCTCGATCTGCCGCTGATCTACATCAACGGCGGCCGCCGCGGCTTTCTCGTCGGCGTGCAGCCGCATGAAATCATGCGCGTGCTGCAGCCGCAGGAGGTGGGCTGCGGCTTGTCGGACTAGGCGAGCTTTCCCCGCTCGATCGCCACGCCGACGCGCTTCACGCCTCTCGCCACGCCTGTCTTGGCGATGGCGATTTTCACCCAGGGTGCGCCGAAGTCCTCGGTCAGCAGGGCCACGACGAACTCCCCCAGCGTCTCCAGGAGATTGAAATGGCGCTCGCCGAGTTCCTTGCGGATGCGTGCAATCACCTCGGCATAGTCGATGGTGTCGGCGATGTCGTCGTGCTGGGCGGCGGCGTCGGGCACGCCGAACTCGAGATTGAGTTCAATGGTCTGGCGCGCCGCCCGCTCACGCGGGTAGATGCCGACCCAGGCTTCGACGCGCAACTCGTCGATGAAGATGCGATCCATGAACTTTTATTGATTAAAATGTGGCAAACGCAATTTCAGTGAAGGCTGGCCTGCGCAAGCAGGTCAAGCGAAGAAACCCTAACCAAATTCTAAGTGATCCGACATGACTACGCTCGGTTTTGCCATCCTGGCCTACCTCCTCGGCTCCGTCCCCTTCGCGGTGGTGGCGAGTCGTCTTTTCGGCCTCGCCGATCCGCGCAGCTACGGCTCCGGCAATCCGGGCGCCACCAACGTCATGCGCAGCGGCAACAAGCCGGCAGCGCTGCTTACCCTGCTCGGCGATGCGGCCAAAGGCTGGCTGGCGGTATTTCTGGTTCAGCAGTTCGGCCCGGCCTACGGCGCACAACCGCAGGATGCAGCCATCGCCGGCTTCGCCGCTTTCTTCGGCCATCTGCACCCGATCTTTCTCAACTTCAAGGGCGGCAAGGGCGTAGCCACCGCCGCCGGCGTGATGTTCGGCTTCAGCCTGTGGCTCGGCCTCGGCGTCCTGGCAGTCTGGATCGGCGTGGTGTGGTTCTTCCGCTATTCCTCGCTCGGCGCCATCGCCGCGGCCATCACCGCGCCGATCATCGCGCTGGCTACGCTCGGCTCCGGTGACATGCTCACCTCAGTATTCTGCATCGCGCTGCTGCTATTCTGGCGCCACAGCGACAACCTGGAGCGCATCCGCGCCGGCACCGAGCCGAAGATCGGCGGCAAGAAGAACGCTATGTCCTGAACTTCGCAGCAAGCCCGTCGGCGGCCTGCGCCAGCAGGCTGGCGTCCACGCCGACGGCAACGAACAGGCAGCCGGCCTCCAGCCATTTGCGCCCCTGCTCCTCGCCGCGCGCCAGAATCCCCGCCGCCCTGCCCGCCTGCCGAATGCGCCGCACCGCGTCCTCGATCGCCCCCTGCACCTGCGGATGCTGCGCATCGCCGAGATGGCCCATGTCGGCGGACAGATCCGCCGGCCCGATGAAGACGCCGTCCACGCCCGGCGTGGCCGCAATGGCATCGAGATTTTCCAGGCCCTGACGCGATTCCACCTGCACCAGCAGGCACAGTTCTTCCTCGGCGCGCTGGTAGTAGTCGCGGATGCGGCCCCACTGGGTGGCGCGCGTGCCGCCGGCCACGCCGCGGCGCCCCGCCGGCGGATAGCGCATGTTGCTGACCGCCCGGGCCGCCTCCGCCGCCGTCTGCACATAGGGAATCAGCAATGTCTGGGCGCCGAGGTCGAGCACACGCTTCACCCACACCATGTCGTTCCACGGCGGGCGCACGATCGGCGTTGTCACCGGACTGCGCAGGGCCTGCAACTGCGCCTGCACGCCCGGCAGCTCGTTGGGGGCATGCTCCATGTCGATGAGCAGCCAGTCATAGCCGGATGCGCCGAGCAACTCGGTCACCGACGCATTGGCCAGCACCGACCACAGGCCGATCTGGGGCCTGCCTTCGCACAGGGCGCGCTTGAAGCGGTTCACCGGCATTTCCATTTTCACGCCTCCCCCAACGCCCAGCGCGGCCTGACACTGAAGCTGCCGGCCTGATTTGCAGCGGATCCGAAAGTCAGCCTTTGCGCACCGGCGAATGCGATCATTGCACCATTGTCCGTGCACAACTCCAGTTCGGGATAGAACACCCGGGCGCCTGCCGCCTGGGTGCCGGCGTCCAGCCCTGCGCGCAGCGCCTCATTGGCCCCAACGCCGCCGGCAACGACCAGTTGCTTCAGACCGGTCGCCTTCAGCGCGGCCAGCGCCTTGGCCGACAACACCTCGACGATGGCAGCCTGGAATTCCGCACACAGGTCCGCCTTGTCGGAATCGTCCGGCGGCCGGTTGCGCACTTGGGTCAGGACCGCCGTTTTCAGGCCGGAAAAGCTGAAATTCAGGTCGCCGCTGTGCAGCATCGGCCGTGGCAGGGGGAAACGTCCCGTCTGCCCCGTTTCCGCCAAACGCGCCAACTGCGGCCCGCCGGGATAGCCAAGGCCGAGCAGCTTGGCGGTCTTGTCGAAGGCCTCTCCGGCGGCATCGTCCAGTGTTTCGCCCAGCAACTCGTATTGGCCGACGCCGGCAACCCGCATCAGCTGGGTGTGTCCGCCCGACACCAGCAGGGCAACAAACGGAAAGCGCGGCGGATCGGCCGAGAGCAGGGGCGACAGGAGATGGCCCTCGAGATGATGCACCGGCAGGGCCGGCACCTTCAGGGCCAGCGCCAGCGACTCGGCGAAACCGGCCCCCACCAGCAAGGCTCCCGCCAGGCCGGGCCCGGCGGTATAGGCGATGGCGCCGACCGTTTCCAGGCTGGTGCCGGCCACGGCCAGCACCTTGCGCAGGAGGGGCACGATGCGGCGGATATGGTCGCGCGAGGCCAGTTCGGGCACGACGCCGCCATAGGCCTCGTGCAGATCCACCTGCGAATGGACGGCATGCGCCAGCAGGCCGCGACCCGTGTCGTAGAGGGCCAGGCCGGTTTCGTCGCAGGAGGATTCAATGCCGAGGACGAGCATGTCGGCCATTCTACCGGCCTGAATCGGCCTGTTGGATTTTCCCGCAAATGCGGCTATAATGCGCGGCTTTCCCAGTTAGCAGGGTTAATCCGCATGCCTGGCATCCGCGTCAAGGAAAACGAGCCGTTCGAGGTGGCCATCCGCCGCTTCAAGCGTGCCATCGAGAAAACCGGTCTTCTGACCGAGTTGCGTTCGCGCGAGTTCTACGAGAAACCCACGGCCGAGCGCAAGCGCAAGCTCTCCGCTGCGGTGAAGCGCCATCACAAGCGCATCCGCAGCCAGATGCTGCCGCCGAAGATGTACTAATAGCCGACCGGGTGCCCGGAACGCCAGCAATGGCGCAGGCATCCAGACGGCTCGGGGCCTAGCCTCCTCCACAGACAGCCTCGGACTGCGAAGTGCCGGGGCTTTTTGCTTTGCATCCCCTACGTCCCATAACCTGATATGTCGCTCAAAGCCAAGATCAGCGAAGACATGAAGACGGCCATGAAGGCCCGCGAGGCCGCGCGCCTGGGTGCCATCCGCCTGCTGCTGGCCGCCATCAAGCAGAGGGAAGTCGACGAGCGCATCGAACTCGACGATTCGGCCGTGCTCGCCGTCATCGACAAGATGCTCAAGCAGCGCCGCGATTCCATCGCCCAGTACGAAAAGGCCGGCCGGCAGGACCTGGTCGATGCGGAGAAATTCGAGGTCGAGGTGCTGTCCGGTTACATGCCCCAGGCGCTCTCGGCGGAGGAAATCCAGGCGGCCGTGGCCGAGGCCATCGCCGCCTGCGGGGCCGCCGGGGTGCAGGACATGGGCAAGGTGATGACGGTGCTGAAGCCCAGGCTCGCGGGCCGCGCCGACATGGGCCAGGTCTCCGGCCTGGTCAAGGCCGCCCTGGCAAAATAAAACTGCCGGCAAAACCGGCGCCCTTTCCTATAATGGGTTGAAGGCCGGGAGCGCGGCCAGTTTGCGCAGCCTCCCGAGAAATTGAGCGTGATTCCAGAATCCTTCATCCAGGAACTCCTCGCCAGGATCGACATCGTCGACGTCATCGAGCGCTACCTGCCCCTGAAAAAGGCGGGTGCGAACTATGTCGCCTGCTGCCCCTTCCACAGCGAGAAGACCCCCTCTTTCTCGGTCAGCCCGAGCAAGCAGTTCTATCACTGCTTCGGCTGCAGCGCACACGGCAGCGCCATCGGCTTCCTCATGGAGTATTCCGGGCTCGGCTTCGTCGAGGCGGTCGAAGACCTGGCCGGGCAAATCGGCCTGCAAGTGCCACAGCAGCGCCCGGACGAACGACGGCAGAAAGCTGCCGAAGCCGCCCCGCTCACCGAATTCATGGCCCGGGCGGCAAAATATTACAGAGAGCAGCTCAAGGCCAGCCCCAAGGCCATCGATTACCTGAAGGGGCGCGGACTCAGCGGCGAGATCGCCGCCCGCTTTGGGCTGGGCTATGCGCCGGACGGCTGGCAAAACCTGGCCGCCGCCTGTGTCGACTACCAGGACAAGGCGCTGGTCGAATGCGGCCTGGTGATCGAGGGCGAAGCCGGCAAGCGCTACGACCGCTTCCGCGACCGCATCATGTTTCCCATCCTCGACCAACGCGGCAACGTGATCGGCTTCGGCGGCCGCGTCATCGGGCAGGGCGAGCCCAAGTACCTCAATTCTCCGGAAACCCCGCTATTCGAGAAGGGGCGTGAGTTGTATGGCCTGCTGCAAGCCCGCACCGCCATCCGCGACGAGGACTGCGTCATCGTCGTCGAGGGCTACATGGACGTGGTCGCCCTCGCCCAGCATGGCATCGGCAATGCCGTGGCAACGCTGGGCACCGCCACCACGCCCACCCATGTGCACAAACTGCTGCGCCAGGCCGACCGCGTCATCTTCTGCTTCGATGGCGACAATGCCGGCCGCAAGGCGGCAGCCAGGGCGCTAGATGCCAGCCTGGAACACATCGCCGACAACAAGACCGTCGCCTTTCTCTTCCTGCCACCCGAGGACGACCCCGACAGCTATGTGCGTGCCCACGGCGCGGACGCTTTCCGCAAGCTGGGACGGCAGGCCATGCCGCTCACGGACTTCCTCATGCAGGAGCTGAGAGCCGGCAAGGAGCTCGCCACCGCCGAGGGCCGCTCGCAACTGGTGCACGCCGCCAAGCCGCTGCTGGGCCGGCTGCAGGCGCCGTTGCTGCGTCTGCAGTTCGTCAAGCTGCTGGCGCAGGCCAGCGGATTCTCGCAGGCCGAGATCGAGTCGCTCTGCGGCCTGCCGGCGGTGGTCCGCAAGGCGTTTCCGGCACGCTCGCCGCGCGGCGCGCCTTCGCCCATTGCCCGCAAGCTCCTGCGCCTGATCGTTCAACAGCCCGGCCTGGCCGCACGCCTGTCGGCAGACCTGATTCCTGACGGACACGCCGAAACCGCGGCGCTGGAGGCCTTGATCGCGGCAGTCGCCGAGGGCGGTCTGGCGGGCGAAGGTTTCGGCATGGTGCTGGAACATTTTCGCGGCACGCCCCACGAAGGACTGATTTCGGAAATCCTTGGGGAACTCGTCGAGCAGGAATTCGACGAAGAGTCCATTGAGGCCGTTTTCGCCGACACCGTCGAGCGCTTGCGCCTGGCGGGCATCCGCAACGAAATCGATGCCCTCAACGCCAAGAACAAGAATATCGGGCTGGCGCCCGACGAGGTGCGCCGCCTGCAACAATTATTGGCGCAGAAACAAACAGTTAAACCAGCGACTCCAGCTTGATATTTTGATATAATTTTCGGTTTTCCCCGCATATCGCGCTTACTGAGGAACGACATGGCCAAGGAAAAAGCCAAAGCGGCCGCAAAATCCGCCGGCAAAAAGAACAAGGCAGGGACCAAGGCAGCAGCCAGAACGGCCGCCAAGCCAGCCAAGGTGGTCAAGAAGGCGATCAAGGCCCCCGCCAAGGTCAGGCCCGCTCCCGCCAAGGTGAAGGCCAAGGCGCCGGCCAAGCCCGTCCCCGCCAAAGCCGCGTCAGCAAAACCGCGCAAGGAGGCAGCGCCGCCCGCGCCTGCGGCGCCGGTCGCGATCAAGGAAGCGCCGCCGCCCAAGCTCAAGATCGGCCGTGGCAAAGGCCGTGCGGCCCTTGCGCCTGCCCCGCTGGCGCAGCCGCTCGATCTGGAAACGCGCCGTACGCGCCTGAAGACGCTCATCGCCTTGGGCAAGGAACGCGGCTTCCTCACCTACGCCGAGGTGAACGACCATCTGCCCGACGACATGGTGGACGCCGAGCAGATCGAGTCCATCATCAGCACCTTCAACGACATGGGCATCCAGGTCTTCGACGAAGCCCCTGCAGCCGAAGATCTGCTCATGGCGGAAGGCACGCCACCGGCGGTCGCCGACGAAGACATCGAGGAAGAGGCCGAGCAGGCGTTGTCCACCGTCGAATCCGAATTCGGCCGCACCACCGACCCCGTGCGCATGTACATGCGCGAGATGGGCTCGGTCGAACTGCTGACGCGCGAGGGCGAGATCGAAATCGCCAAGCGCATCGAGGATGGGCTGAAGCACATGGTGCAGGCCATCTCCGCCTGCCCGACGACCATCGCCGAAATGCTCGACATGGCGGCCAAGGTGGCGCGCGACGAGATGCGCGTCGACGAACTGGTTGACGGCCTGATCGACCCCAACGCTGTAGAGGACATAGAGGCGCTGGCGGAAAACGAGGAGCTGGCAGTCGAGGAGGACGAAGCCGACGAGGAGGAGGAAGGTGGCGCCGTGTCAGCCTCGCTGCTGCAGCTCAAGGCGGATGCCCTGGAGCGCTTCACAACCATCCACGGCATCTTCGTCAGGATGCAGAACGTGCTGATCAAGAAAGGTCCGCGCGAGAAGGCCTACATCAAGGCGCAGCAGCAGATTTCCAACGAGCTGATGAACATCCGCTTCACGGCGCGCATCATCGAGCGCCTGTGCGATTCGGTGCGCCACATGGTGGAGGACGTGCGCAACCACGAGCGCAAGATCCTCGAGCTGTGCGTCAAGAAGGGCAACATGCCGCGCCCGCACTTCATCAAGGTATTCCCGGGCAACGAGACCAACCTCGAGTGGCTCAAGCACGAAGTCACCGGCGGCAAGCCCTATGCCTCCACGCTGATGCGCGCGGCGCCGGCCATCATCGAGGAACAGCAGAAGCTCATCAATCTGCAGAACCACATCGGCATTCCCCTCAAGGATCTGAAGGACATCAACAAGCAGATGTCCACCGGCGAAGCCAAGGCGCGCCGCGCCAAGCGCGAGATGACCGAGGCCAACCTGCGCCTGGTGATCTCCATCGCCAAGAAATACACCAACCGCGGCCTGCAGTTCCTCGACCTGATCCAGGAGGGCAACATCGGCCTGATGAAGGCGGTGGACAAGTTCGAATACCGGCGTGGCTACAAGTTCTCGACCTACGCCACGTGGTGGATCCGCCAGGCCATCACCCGCTCGATCGCCGACCAGGCGCGCACCATCCGCATCCCGGTGCACATGATCGAGACCATCAACAAGATGAACCGCA
>JAEHDO010000212.1 GCA_016880375.1 Betaproteobacteria bacterium
CGGGGATGTTCGTCCGCTTCGAGAACTCGATCCAGATTTCGGGGACCAGCACGCCTTCGAGGTCCAGACACGCAAGCTGCACTTGATCACTCCTGTTGGTCGCAATGCCGGCGCGGGCGCCGGAAAAGGGAACGGCATTTTAGCCCAAATCCAATATCCCGACGCTCAGGTTGCCAGTCGGCGATAGATCTCGGCCACCTTCAGCGGCAGCTTCTTCACGTCGTCCAGCACGGCATAGCGCGCCGGGCCGTAGAGGCGCGGCAGATAGTCGGCGCCGTGGCGGTCGATGGTGACGCAGAAGCTGCGCACGCCGCGTTCATGCGCTTCCTGCAGGGCGCGGCGGGTGTCCTCGATGCCGTAGTGGCCGCGATACTCGTCGCCGAAATCGTCCGGCCGCCCGTCCGAGAGCGTCACCAGAAGCTTGTGCCGCGCCGGCTGCGCTTCCAGCAACTGCGTCAGGTGGCGAATGGCCACGCCCATGCGCGTGTAGTCCTTCGCCTCGATGGCGGCGATGCGCCCGCGCACGGCGGCGTCGTAGCGCTCGTCGAAGCGCTTCACCGGGTAGATGTCGCAGCGGGTGCGCGTCCAGCCGGAAAAGCCGTAGATGGCGTAGGCGTCGCCCAGCGTCTCCAGCGCCTCGCACAGCATCACCAGCGCCTCCCGCTCGGCGTCGTTCACCCAGCCCTTGGTGGAGCCGCTCATGTCGACCATGAACATCGCCGCCAGCGAGCGTTCGTTGCGGATGCGGCGGCAGAACAGGCGCGCCGACGGCTCGGCGCCGCTGGCACGGTCGCCCGCCGCCTCGACGAGGGCGTCGACATCGACCTCCTCGCCCTCGGGCTGGCGGCCGAGCAGGCGGTCCTCGCCGCGCAGCATTTCGAAGCGGCGGCGGATCTGGCGGATCAGCGCCGCATTGCGCAGACTGACTTTTGCCACGTAGTCGGGGTCGCCCGGCACCAGGTTCACTTCGAAGAGGTGGCACCAGCCGCGGCGGTAGGCGCGGCGGCGGTAGTCCCACTCGTCGTAGCGGCGCTGCGGCTCGCGGTGGCTGGTCAGGGCATTCTCCCCGCTCCCCTCGTCCCCTTCGTGCTGCGTCGGCTGCCAGGCGCCCGGGCCGGCCGGGACCAGGCATTCCGGCGGCACTTCGCCCAGATCCTGCAGCAGCGATTGCGCTGCTGCCTGCGCCTCGGGCGGCAGCGCCGCGACTTCGCCGTCGAGGCTGAATTCCACCCTGCCGCCTTCGACATTCACCACAGGTGCGTCCTTGCCGGCGCCCTGCCGTCCACCAAAGCCCTTCAGGGTCGACAAGGCGCGCCGCACGATTTCGGCTTCCCGCACGATGCGCGCCGCGCGCACGCGCAACGCGGCGTCGAGGTCGATGGCGCCGGCGTGGGGCAACGGTGGCGGTTCGGCGTCAGCCGCCATCGCTTCAGTGAGGAAAGTCAGGCTGTCGGATACGGCGGCATCCGCGCGGGACAGGCGCAAAACGGCCTCGCCCAGGCACTCCGGCCAGGGGCCGCGCAGGGCGGCGATCTCGGCGGCCAGTCCTGGCAGTTCGGCGCCGATCACCGCTTCCAGCCGAATCGCCTCCAGCGCGGCGAACCAGCGCAGGGCCCGCTCGCGGTCGGGCCAGTGCGCCAGGGCCGCTTCGACATCCACCGCCGCCGAGCCAAACGTGCCGTAGCATGTCTGCGCCCAGAGCAACGCTGCCATTGCCTTGTACAGGCGCCAGTTGTCCGTCGCGGTGGGCAGCGCCGC
>JAEHDO010000028.1 GCA_016880375.1 Betaproteobacteria bacterium
GATGCGGCGGCCCCGGCACGTTGGTCATCACCGCCGAAGCCTTGTTGGCGAGGATGTCGAGGGCGATGTCCTGCACGAATTTTGGCGCCAGACCGGTGGCGGCGAGTATGCCGAGGGCGACGACGGGCTGGTAGGAACCCTTCAGTTCGTCCATGCGCCGCCTGACCTCGAACACGCGCTCGAAGGGGTTGTCGAGATAGACCGGCAGCAGCAGGGTGACTAGGCCGAAGCGGTTGCCGAGCTTGCCTTCGTCCGCCCTGGAGCGCATGTTGACCGGCACCAGGGCGCGCACTTCGACGCCTTCCACAGGATCGCCCTGCTCGACGAGATAGGCCCGCAGCGCCCCCGCCACGGAAGACAGCAGCAGGTCATTGACCGAGCAGCCGAGCGCTTTGCCCACCGCCTTGATTTCGGTGAGCGGCATCGGCTCGGACCAGGCCACCGCCTTGGTGCCGCCGGGCTTGCCCTTGAAGCGGGTCTGCGAATCGGAGGGCATGATGAGCAGGTTGCCCAGTTCCGCCGCCATGCCGACGCCCTGCCGGCTGTAGTCGAGCACCTGGCCGGGATGGGTGAGCAGCTCGAAGTACTTCAGCCAGGCGTGGGTGCTCATGTTGATCGCGGTGATCATGCCCTGGGTCACGGGCTCGAAGACGCGGTTCCAGAAGAAGCTGTCGGGGCCGTCTTCCCTGGCCATTTCCAGCGGCGGGCCGGGGCGCTCCGGGGCGTCGGGCGAGGTGTCGGTGAGCGAGAGCATGACGCCGATGAGGGCGATGCCATCGGCAATGCAGTGATGGATGCGCACCACCAGCGCCGAGCCGCCATCGTACTTGTCGACCAGGTGGTAGCTCCACAGCGGGCGATTGGGATCGAGCGGGGCGGACATCAGCTCCGCCGCCATTTTCTGCAGCTCGACCTTCTGGTCGCCGGCGGGCAGGGCGGCATGGTGCAGGTGACCGTCGAGGTCGAAGTCCTCGTCGTCCTCCCACCAGGCGCCGGTGGCGTCGTGCACGATCTTCTGGCGGAAGCGGCGGTAGGGGAGCAGGCGCGCCTCGAGGGTGCGCCGCAGGCGGGCGTAATCCATGGGGCCGTCGAACATCATGATGCCGACGATCATCATCAGGTTGTTCGGCCGGTCCATGCGCAGCCAGGCGGTATCGACCGGGGAGATGCGCTCGCGCTTGCTCATTGGCGTCGGGGGGGAAGGAATTCGGATTCGCCTATAATACCGGGGCGGCGGGCAGTTGGGCACTGCCGTCAATCGAAGGAGGTGACATGGCGGACATTCAAGCGAGCTTCGAGGCGGCTATGGCGGCCTCCAAAACCCTGAGCGAGCGGCCGGACAACAGCACGCTGCTGCAGATCTATGCCCTGTACAAACAGGCGACGGCCGGTGATGCCGAAGGCAAGCGCCCCGGATTCGGCGATATGGTCGGCCGCGCCAAGTACGATGCCTGGGCGGCCATCAAGGGCACTGGCAAGGAGGATGCCATGCAGCGCTATATCGCCCTGATCGAGTCCCTCAAGGGCTGATCAGACCTGCGGGCCGCTGCCCGGCCCGAAGTTCTCGTCGAAGAAGCGGTGGATTTCTTCCTCGATGCGTGGCCTGATCGCCATGAGGAGGAAGCCCAGCCGGACGCGGATGTGCACTTCCTTCTTCTCCACGACCAGTTCCCCGCTGACGCCGCTGCGCTTGAAGAGTAGGACGTTGTCGTCCCATTCATAGGCCAGGTCGAATTCCTCGTCGAGCTGGCTGGCAATTTTCTCGGCGGCCTTGCGGGCGGCCTTGGCGCTCATGGAATGGCTGCGGCGGATCTGGATGTCGCTCATGGGGTAATTCCGTAAATCGACGGCGTCCGGGGATTGTATGCGAGACGACACGGCTCGTCACCGGCCGTGAGATTTCGCACATCCCGGGTTCCGGCACGCGTTTAAGATAACTGCCAGGCAATCCCGCCGGCACCAGGCTTGCAACTCGCCTCAGCAGCGCCCATGTTCAGCATTCCGGTCCAGACCGCTATCGTCAGTTCCCTCATCGGCAATGCCGTGCTGGCGGGGATTTTTCTTTACCTGTGGCGGGTAGACAGGCATGAGCATGCATTGGGCTACTGGGCAGCCGCCTATGCTGCCAGCGCCGGCAGCGTCTGTTTCAGGATACTCAGCCAGGCCGGGTATGCGCAAGCGGCCTACGGCGAGGGCCTGTTCGGCACCGCGGTGGTCGTATTGCTCGCCATGGGTGCGCGGGTCTTCGTCGGCAAGGCCTTCGAAATGCCCTGGCGGAGCGGCCTGCTGGCGTTTGCCGCCATGGGCGCGGTGTCAGGCCTGGCGGCGCTCGGCCTCCTGCCGGGAGTCTTCCCCTACCTGATAGCCGGAGCGGTCTTCTTCCTGGCCGGGCTGGCGATGCTGTGGCGCGGGCGGGAATTTCCGGGCGTCGGCTACAGCATCGTCGGCTTTCTGTTCGCGCTCTACGGCGGGTACGTCTTCGTCTTCTCCGACCTGGCGTCGGACCCGCTGGATCCGCGCTCCTATATTTTCGGACCGATCATCAACCTGGC
The DNA here is from genome assembly GCA_016880375.1 of Betaproteobacteria bacterium. Lineage (GTDB taxonomy): Bacteria > Pseudomonadota > Gammaproteobacteria > Burkholderiales > Rhodocyclaceae > Desulfobacillus. The sequence continues at coordinate 2,553 of JAEHDO010000028.1, forward strand.
GATCGGCATGGCGCTGCTGGTAGTGACGCAGCGCAAGCAGCATTTCGAGGCGCAGCGGCTGAATGCGGCGCTGCTGCGCGAGGCGGAGGGCCGACGCGTTGCCGAGGATGCAGGCGCCCGGAACGAACAGCGCTATCGCGCCATTGTCGATACCACGCGCAGCCTGATCGGCTTGCTGAAGCCTGACGGCACGCTGGTCGATGTCAATCGCACGGCGCTCGAGCGCGCCGGCGTCCTGCTCCAGGACGTGATGGGCAAACCCTTCTGGGAGACGCCATGGTGGGCGCATGATCCGGAGCAGCAGCAGCGGCTGAAGGAGGCTGTCCGCCGGGTGGCCGCGGGCGGCCATGACCGCTTCGAATCCAGCCACCCCGGCCGCCACGGCGGCCTCGACTACTTCAACTTTTTCCTCACGCCCATCCGCGATGACGCCGGCAAGGTGATCTATCTGGTGCCGGAGGCCCATGACATCACCGCGCTGAAGCGCACCGAACAGAATCTGCATGCCGCCGAACAGCGTTTCCGCGCCATCAGCGAAGGCTCCATGCTGGGCGTATTCGTTACCGACCCCGCCGGCAGGACGATCTACTATTCACGGCGCGCGTTCGAGATCACCGGCGTTGCCGAGGCCGAGTTGGACGGGGGGCGCATTGCGGAGCGGCTGCATCCGGAAGACCTTGGCCAGCACAAGGCGCAATGGCGTGCCGCCATCGCCGAGCGCAAGCCCTTTGCGGGCGAGCGACGCCATTTCCGCCGCGATGGCAGCATTTCCTGGGCCCGGCTTCACGTCGCCCCCATCATGGAAGGACAGGAGCTGATGGGCTTCGTCGGCACCATCGAGGACATTACCGCCCGCAAGCAAACGGAACAGGCACTGAGGGAAAGCGAGGAGCGGTTTTCCAGCTTCTTTGCGCTGTCGCCCGAGCCGTTTGCCGTTGCCCGCTTTCCCGGCGGGGAGTACATGCAGGTCAATGAAGCCTGGGAGCGCACCTTCGGCTACCGCCAGGCCGAGGCGGTCGGGCGCACCGGACTCGACCTGGGTTTATGGGAAAACCCTGACGACCGAAGCAAGATGTACGACGACATCGTGCGCCGCAACCATTCGCGCAGCGGCGAGATACGCATGCGACGCAAGAATGGCGACTTCATCGTCGTGCAGATCTCGGCGCGGGTCGTGACCCTCGGGCAAAACAAATACATCCTCTGGGGGACGCACGATGTCACCGAGCGCCGGCGCATGCAGGAGGCGCTGCGGGCGAGCGAGGAGCGCGTGGCGAGGGTGTTCTATCTGCTGCCGGACCTGGTGACGGTCAGCAGCCTGGACGAGGGCCGCTTCGTAGACATGAATCACCAGTGGGAACGCATGATGGGCTACACGCGCGAAGAAGCGCTGGGAAAGCCCACGGCGGAGCTCGGCATCTGGGTCTATCCGGAACAGCGCCAGCGACTCGTCGAAGAGGTCATGCGCGAGGGTATCGTCCGCACCCGGGAGATCACTGTCCGCCGCAAGGACGGCTCGCAGCTGGTGTGCGAGAGTTCCGGCAGCACCTTCGACTGGCAGGGTCAGCGGCTGCTGCTGCTGGTGACGCGTGACGTGACGGAGCAGAAGGCGCTGGAGGAAGGACGGACGGCAGCCGAGGCGAAGCTGCGGGAGAGCGAGGAGAAGTTTTCGCAGTTTTTCGAACTCGGGCCGGAGCCGATGGTCGTGGCGCGATACGAAGACGCAGTCTGCATCGACGTCAATGAGGCATGGCTGGAGAAATTCGGCTTTTGCCGCGAGGAGGTCATCGGGCGCACGCCTCAGGAACTGGATTTCTGGGTGGATATCGAAGAGCGCCGCAGGGCGCTCGAAATCCTTGGCAGAACCGGCGAGATCGACGGGCAGGAAACCTGGTTCAAGGCCAAGGGCGGCAGGCGCGTTCTGGCCGAGAACTCGGCGAAGGTCCTTGAACTGTCCGGCGCGCGCTTTGTGCTGTGGAATGTCCACGACATCACCGAGCAGCGTAACGCGGAAATCCAGCTGCGAATTTCGGAGGAAAAATTCTCCAAGGCCTTCCACAGCAATCCTGATTACATGACGATCAGCCGGCTGTCGGACGGCACGCTGCTCGACTGCAACGATGCATTCGAGAGATTTACCGGGTATGCCCGCGACGAGGCGATTAACCGCTCCGCGCTCGATCTGGGCATTTGGCCGTATCCCGAGGAGCGCGCCCGTTTCACCGCCATCCTGCGCCAGCAGGGCTGGCTGCGGGATTTCGAGTGCACGCTGCATGGCCGCGACGGGCGCCTGATGGCATGCCTGCTGACGGCGTCTACCATCGACATGAGGGGTGAGCAATGCATTATCGCCGTCGCCCGCGATGTCAGCGAGCAGCGGCGAATCGAGCGGGAATTGCGCGCCAGCGAGGAGAAATTTTCCGCGATTTTCCATCGTTCGCCGGTGGCGCTCGGCGTGACATCGATTCCGGAGGGGCGGTATCTCGACGTCAACGAGACGTGGGAAAGGCAGTTTCGCTATTCGCGCGAACAGATGCTGGGCAAGACCAGCCTGGACATCGGCCTCTGGCTGGACTCCGCAGAAAGAAAGCGGCTGTTTGACGACCTCGATGCCTATTCCCAGGTGCGCAGCCGCGAAGTACACTTCCGTCGTGGCGATGGGGCGGAAATCCTTTGCGAATTGTCGGGACAGGTTTTCGAGCTCGACGGCAGAAAGGTGCTTCTGTGGGGGGCGCATGACGTCACCGAACATCGCCATGCCCAGCGCCAGATCGAGGACCTCAACCAGCAACTGGAAGCCCGCGTCCTTGAAAGGACCTCGAGGCTGGAGAAAGCCAACGCCGAACTCGAGGGGGCCCTGGAATCCCTCAAGCAGGCCCAGCATGAACTGGTGCGCACCGAGAAGCTGGCAGCGCTGGGTTCCCTCGTGGCGGGGGTGGCCCATGAGCTCAACACGCCAATCGGCAACAGCGTGACCGTCGCCAGCACGCTCCACGACATGACGGCAGACTTCTCCCGCGTGCTCGAAACCGGCAAGCTGAAGCGATCCGTGATCGACGGCTATCTGGACAACGCGCGCACGGCTGCCGACATGCTCCTGAGCAGCCTGTCGCAGGCGAATGAACTTGTCAGCAGCTTCAAGCAGGTTGCCGTGGATCAGGCCAGTTCACAGAGGCGGCGCTTCGATCTGAAGCTGGTGGTCGAGGAGGTAGCGGCGACGCTGTCCCCGATCATCAAAAAAACGCCCTTCAGGCTGCACCTGGAATTGGCCGGCAAGATCAACATGGACAGTTTTCCCGGCCCGATAGGTCAGGTCGTAACCAATCTCGTCATGAATTCCCTGGCGCACGCCTTTGAAGCGCGCGAGACGGGCAGCATGACCCTGGCGACACGCAAGCACGGCCTGCATCAGGTGGAAATCATCTATGCTGATGATGGTGTGGGCATTTCCAGTTCCGACATGAAGCGGATTTTCGATCCTTTTTTCACCACCAAGCTGGGCCGGGGCGGCAGCGGGCTGGGGCTGCATATCGTCTATAACCTGGTGACCCGCGTGCTCGGCGGCAGGATCAAGGCTTCGAGTCAGGTGGGCGGCGGCACCCGCTTCGAGATTAGCCTGCCCTTGAAGGCACCCGCTGCCGGTGAGGTCGAGGCATGAAGAAGCGGTCCGCCCCGGCAGTGGGCAACGATTTCGTCGAAATCCTCGACGATCGCGGAGAGCGGGAGGTCGCCCCGGATCCAGGCGCGCCGACATGGCGCCTGCTGATTGTCGACGACGAGCCTGATGTCCATTCCGCCACGGTCTTTGCGCTCAAGGACCTGATCATCGCCGGACGCAAGCTGGAATTCCTGCATGCGTACTCGGCTGTCGAGGCGCGCCGCCTCATGGAAATGACCCCCGGCATTGCCGTGGTGCTGCTGGATGTGGTGATGGAGAAGGGAGACGCCGGCCTGCTGCTGGTGCGTGCCATCCGCGACGAGCTCGGCTGCGTCGACACCCGCATCATCCTGCGCACCGGACAGCCGGGCTACGCGCCCGAGCTCGAAGTCATCCGCGACTACGATATCAACGACTACAAGACCAAGTCTGAACTGACGCGCACGAGGCTGGTGACTTCCCTGACGACGGCCATTCGTTCCTACGAGCAGATCCACAAGGCATTGGAGAGCGAACGCGCCATGGACAGGATCGTGCGCTCGGCACCGGCGTTGCTGACGCAGAGAAATATCGGCGACTTCGCCGAGCAGGCTCTTCGCCTGATGGCAGGGCTGCTCGGTGACGATGCTGCCGATGGCGTCTTTTGCACGCGACGCCTGCCGCTGGGCGAGGCGAACGGCGAGGCGCCCCTGTACATTGCCGCTGCACTCGGCGCCTATGCGCCATTCAAGGGACAGGATGTGGCCGCGATCGCCGACGCCGGGCTCCTCGATGCGCTGGAGCGTTGCGCCTTGCCCGGAGGGCGCCTGCATGAAAACAACGGCATCGCCCTTTGTGTGGGAGCCGGCGATTCCAGGGCACTGTTGTATCTGCGGGTTAGAAACCCGTTGAACGATATGGTGCGCCGGCTGGCAGACGTCCTTTCGGTCAGCATTGCTGCCGGCCTGGAGAATGTGGCGTTGTTCCAGAAACTGGATTTTTCCGCTTACATGGATCCGCTCAGCGGCTTGCCCAACCGGGCGAGTTTCGTATCCATGATCGACGATTGCTTGCGGCGCGGAGAGGCGAATCGGACGGTGGCGTTGATTGAAGTCGATCATTTTTCTGATATCAATGCGGCGCTTGGACATGAGACGGGCGACCAGCTGCTGAAGGCGGTGGCAAAGCGGCTGCGCGACGGATTTCCTGCCGAGGTGGCGCTGGCACGGGTTTCAGGCGACAAGTACGGGCTGCTCGGAGAGGACGGCAGGGTGGATCCCGGGCAGGTGCTGGCCTTGTTCGAGAGGTCGTGCGTGGTGGATGGCCAGTCGCTCATGATCCAACCCTATATCGGGCTGGAGCGGCTGACCGAGGCCGACGGCAGCGGGGCCGACGTGCTGAAAAATGCCACTATCGCACTCTCGCGCGCCAAGAGCGAGCGCCGCCAGCAGTGGCAGTATTTCACCCGCGAGATGCAGACTACCGCCGAGGAGCGCCTGGAGTTGCTGCATGACCTGCGCCATGCCACAGAGGCCAAGCGCGGCCTCTCGCTGGTTTACCAGCCCCAGGTGGAGATTGCCTCGGGCAAAGTCAGCGGCGCCGAGGCGCTCCTGCGCTGGAAGAACGATCGCGGGGAGAGCATCCCGCCGGATCGCTTCATTCCAGTGGCCGAATACTCGCATCTGATCATCGAACTGGGCGAGTGGGTGCTGCGTAGTGCCTGCGAGCAGCTGGGTGAATGGGATCGCGCCGGCCTGCCTGGCCTGCGCATGTCCGTCAACGTCTCGCTGGTACAGTTCCGCGACCCGGACTTCGTCGGCATGGCGCGCCGCTGCATACTCGGTTACGGCATCGATCCGCGACGGATCGAGCTGGAAATCACCGAGAGCATGGCGCTGTCGGAGGCCGAGACCGTCGTCGACACCATGAACCAGATGAAGAGTTTCGGCGTCAGCATTGCAGTAGACGACTTCGGCAGCGGCTTTTCTTCACTGGGGCACCTGCAGCGCTTGCCGCTGAACCGGCTCAAGATCGATCGGGTCTTCGTGAAGGACCTGACGGCCGGCAGTTCGGGGGCAACTATTGCCGATACCATCGTCAAGCTGGGGCACATGCTTGGCCTGGCGGTGATCGCCGAGGGCGTCGAGACCGGCGAACAGCTCGACGCCCTGCGCCGCATGGGTTGCCAGGAAGTGCAGGGTTTCTACTTTTCCCCGCCGGTTTCCGCCGCCGATTTTCCGGCGCTTGTCGGGAAGAGACTCTAGGCGGCCTGCAGGGCCTGGTCGAGATCGGCGAGGATGTCGTCGATGTGCTCGATCCCGATCGACAGACGCACCATGTCTTCCGACACGCCGGCCTTGGCCATTTCCTCTGGCGAAAGCTGGCGGTGCGTGGTCGAGGCCGGGTGGCAGGCGAGCGACTTGCAGTCGCCGATATTCACCAGCCGCACCACCAGTTGCAATGCATCCTGGAAACGCGCGCCGGCCGCCTTGGCGTCCCCTGTGCCGCCCTTGACGCCGAAGGTGAGGATGCCCGAGGCGCGCCCACCCATGTATTTCTGCACGAGGGCATGGTCCCGATGGTCGGGCAGACCGGCGTAATTCACCCAGGATACCTTCTCATGTCCCTTGAGGAACTGCGCGACTTTCAGCGTGTTCTCGCAGATGCGGTCCATGCGCAGCGTCACCGTCTCGATTCCCTGCAGGATGAGAAAGGCGTTGAAGGGGCTGATCGCCGCGCCCATGTTGCGCAACGGCACGACACGGGCCCGGCCAATGAAGGCCGCCGGGCCGAGGGCCTCGGTATACACCACGCCGTGGTAGGAGACATCGGGCTCGTTGAGCCGCTTGAACTTCTGCTTGTGCTCGGCCCAGGGAAATTTGCCGGAATCGACGATGAGGCCGCCGATCGAGTTGCCATGGCCGCCGAGATACTTGGTGAGCGAATGCACGACGATATCGGCGCCATGCTCGATGGGCCGGCACAGATAGGGCGTCGGCACCGTGTTGTCGACGATGAGCGGGATGCCATGTCGGTGCGCGATGTCGGCGAGGCGCTCGAAGTCGGTGATGTTGCCGAGCGGGTTGCCGACCGATTCGCAGTAGATGGCCTTGGTGCGGCCGTCGATCTGCCTCTCGAAGGCTTGCGGATCACGGTAGTCGGCGAAGCGCACCTGGATGCCGAACTGCGGCAGGGTATGGGCGAACAGGTTGTAGGTGCCGCCGTAGAGCGTGCTGGCCGAGACGATGTTGTCGCCGGCCTCCGAAATGGTCTGGATGGCATAGGTGATCGCCGCCTGGCCGGAGGCGAGCGCCAGGCCGGCGATGCCGCCTTCCATGGCGGCCACGCGCTTTTCCAGCACGTCCTGCGTCGGGTTCATGATGCGGGTGTAGATGTTGCCCGCCACCTTGAGGTCGAACAGGTCGGCGCCGTGCTGCGTGTTGTCGAAGGCGTAGGAGGTGGTCTGGTAGATGGGCACGGCCGCGGCCTTGGTGGTGGGCTCGGGGCTGTAGCCGCCGTGGACGGCGAGGGTTTCGATTTTCATTTTTGCGTGCTTTCGTTGAAAAGGAAAGTATAGCGTTTATACGGCGGAAATCGCCTGCCGCAGCACTTTCGCCATGGACTCGTCGAATGCCACCAGCAGGATTCGTTCGAGATCGGGATTGTCCGCCAGCGCCGACCGGCACTCGGCAACTGCAATGCGTGCGGCTGCCTCCCGCGGATAGCCGTAAACACCGCAGCTGATGGCGGGAATGGCGATGCTGCGCAGGCCGTGTTTCCGCGCCAGGCGGAAGCAATTTCTGTAGCAGAGGCCGAGTAGCTGCGCCTCACCTTGATTGCCCTCGTGCCAGACCGGACCGACGGTGTGGATGACATGTTTCGACGGCAGGCTGAAGCCAGGGGTGATTTTCGCCTCTCCGGTCGGACAGCCCCCCAGCGTTCGGCAATACGCCAGCAGTTCCGGTCCCGCCGCGCGATGGATGGCACCGTCAACACCGCCGCCGCCGAGCAGCGATTCGTTGGCGGCATTCACGATGGCATCAACGGCGAGGCGGGTAATGTCCCCGCTGAGGACCTGCAGGCGATCGGGCACGGCCTACTTCAGCTTTGCGTCGCGCAGAATCGCCAGCCAGCCTTGCCGCTTCGGCTCTGTCAGGCGGTTGAGCTTCGTGGCGAAGGCGATGAAATGCACGCCGTCCTTGGCTACGAGGATGCGGCGGTATTCGAATTGCTGGCCGGTGATGCGACAATCGCCCTCCCACTGCAGCAAAACGGCACTGTCCGTTTGTTCCAACGGCTTCATCTTGAACGGGCGGCAATTCTCGTTCAGATACTCGATGAAACTCGTCAGGTAGTCGTCCGGGGAAAAGGCGAGGCGCTGATGGCCCATGACGAGCTTCTCGTTCCAGAAATATTCGCTTTCCCCGGGTGCGACATAGACGCGCTCGGTGAGGCGTCCTTCCCGGTTTTCGGCGACGAGTTTCCAGTCGCGCGGGTCCAGGGGAAAGTCCCAGCGCTCCGGCGTCTGCGCAAGGGCGGGGGCCGCAGACAGGCAGAGCAGGGCGAGAGTTCTGCGCAGCATCATGGTTTCCTTGTCGGGCTCGGGAAGCAGGTTGCCTCTACTTTACAGGAAGTTTCCATGCGGGGAAGAAGGCCCTTGCTTGCAGCCTGGATTCCGGTGTTAAACTTGTTTCCGTTCATTAGTGGCTAGGAGTACGCATGCTGCAAGCCGGTCAACTTGCGCCAGCTTTTGCATTGCCCGACGCCGACATGGAGTCATTCGACCTATCGGAGTTGCGAGGCAAGAATCACGCGGTCCTGTATTTCTATCCCAAGGACGATACGCCGGGTTGCACCATCGAGGCCATAGACTTTACCGACCACGAGGACGAATTCGCGCGGCATGGCTGCGTCATCCTGGGCGTGTCCCGCGACGATTGCCTCAGCCATGCCGAATTCCGTGACAAGCACGGCCTGTCCGTGCGCCTGCTGGCCGATACGGAAGGCGAGGTATGCAAGCGCTACGGCGTCTGGCAGATGAAGGAAAAGGACGGCGTGAAGAAGCCGGGCGTCGTGCGCTCGACCTTCATCATCGACAAGGCCGGTGTGCTGCGCCACGCGTTGTATGGAGTTACCCCGAAGGGCCATGCTCTCGAGGTTTTGGCGCTGGTCAAAAAACTGGACTGAATTGAAAGGAAAGCCATGCAAATTGCCAAGGACACCGTCGTCACGCTGAATTACCGCGTCACTGACCCCGATGGCAACCTTATCGACGACGGGCAGCACCCGCTGGTCTATCTCCATGGCGGCTACGACGGCATCTTTTCACGCATCGAGGAGGTGCTGCACGGCAAGTCGGTCGGCGAGCAGCTGGAAGTCAAGCTGCAGCCGGACGACGCTTTTGGTGACTACGATGCCGACCTGGTACGCGTCGAGGCCCTCTCGATGTTCCCTGAAGGCATCCAGGTCGGCATGCAGTTCGAGCGGGCGACCGAGGAGGGTGATGACGAAATGGTCTACACCATCACCGACATCGAGGGAGACAAGGTGGTGGTCGACGGCAATCATCCGCTGGCCGGCACTGCGCTGGTCTTCAACTGCACCATTGCCGATGTGCGCGCGGCGACCGCCGAGGAGCTCACGCACGGTCACGTGCACGGCCCCGAGGGGCATCACCACCACTGAACATCCGCCGTACTGCGACGGCTGACTTTTCCTTTTCGCGACTTACTTCGCGAGCCGCTTTAACTCGTAGAGTTTTTCCAGCGCCTCGCGCGGGCTGAGGTTGTCGGGTTCGAGCGCGCGCAGGGCGTCGAGCGCCGGGTGGGGTTCCGCCTCGACCGGCTCCGGCGCGGCGGCGAAGAGGTCGGCCTGCGGTCCGGCGCCGACCTCGCGGTTCTCCAGCTGGCGCAGACGGCGCCTGGCGTCGCGGATGACGCTGCCGGGGATGCCGGCCAGCGCCGCCACCTGGATGCCGTAGCTCTGGCTGGCCGGGCCTTCCTCCACCGCATGCAAAAAGACGATCGTGTGGCCATGCTCGACGGCGTCGAGGTGCACATTGGCGCACTCGGCATAGTTTTCGGCCAGCCGCGTCAGCTCGAAGTAGTGCGTCGAGAACAGGGCGTAGCCGCGGTTCTTTTCCAGCAGGTGGCGGGCGATGGCGAAGGCCAGCGCCATGCCGTCGAAGGTCGACGTGCCGCGCCCAACCTCGTCCATCAGCACCAGGCTGCGCTCGGTGGCGCCGTGCAGGATGGCGGCGGCCTCAGTCATCTCGACCATGAAGGTGGAGCGGCCCGAGGCGAGGTCGTCGGAGGCGCCGATGCGCGTGTAGATGGCATCGACCGGGCCAAGGCGGGCCGAACGGGCCGGCACGAAGGCGCCGCAGTGGGCGAGCAGCACGATCAGCGCCACCTGGCGCATGTAGGTCGACTTGCCGCCCATGTTGGGGCCGGTGACGAGCAGCATGCGTCGCGCCGGGTCGAAGCGGCAGTCGTTGGCGATGAAGCTGTCGACCTGGCCTTCCACCACCGGATGGCGGCCGGCCTCGATCTCCAGCGAGAAAGTGTCGGCGAATTGCGGCCGGCACCAGTTGGCGCGCACCGAGATGGCGGCGAAGGCGGAAAGGCCGTCGAGCAGGGCCGCGGCGCGGGCGATGCGCTGCAAGGCTGGGATGTTCTCACCGAGCCGCGCCAGCAGTTCCTCGTAGAGCAGTTTCTCGCGCGCCAGGGCCCGCTCCTGTGCCGACAGGGCCTTGTCCTCGAAGGCCTTCAACTCCGGCGTGATGTAGCGCTCGGCGTTCTTCAGCGTCTGGCGGCGGCGGTAGTCGTCCGGCACCTTGCCGGCGTTGGCGTGGGTGACCTCGATGTAGAAGCCATGCACGCGGTTGTATTCGACGCGCAGGTTGGCGATGCCGCTGCGCGCCCGCTCACGTGCCTCCAGTTCGAGCAGGAAGGCGCCGCAGTTCTGCTGGATGGCGCGCAGTTCGTCCAGTTCGGCGTCGAACCCCCCGGCGATGACGCCGCCGTCGCGCAGCACCGCGGCCGGTTCCGGCGCGATGGCCCGCTGCAAAAGATCGAGGCAATCGTCCGGTGTGGCGAGGTCGGCGCGGATGTAAATCAAGCCCGGCGATGCCGCCTGCGCCAGCGGCATGCACAGGTCACCCAGCCGGGCCAGGCTCTCGCGCAGCGCCGAGAGATCGCGCGGCCGCGCGCTCTTCAGGGCGATGCGCGCGGTGATGCGTTCGACGTCGGCAACACCACGCAGCGCTGCCTGGATCGCCGCGAAGGGGCCGTTGCCGGCTTCGCCGGCGAGTTCTGCCACGGCTTCATGGCGCGCCGCCGCGACGGTGCGATCGGCAAGCGGATGGTGAAGGCAGTTGCGCAGCCAGCGCGAGCCCATGGACGTTCTGCAATCGTCGAGCAGGGAGAGCAGGGTCGGAGCCGGTTCGCCGCGCAGGGTCTCGGTGAGTTCGAGGTTGCGCCGGGTGGCGGCGTCCAGGCGCAGCCATTCGCATTCGCGCTCGAGGATGAGCGTGGTGATGTGCGCCAGGGCCTGGTTCTGCGTCGTCCTGGCGTACAGGTATAGCGCGCCGGCGGCGGCGAGCGCTGCGGTCGGCGCCTCGGGGCCGGATTCCGGCAGGAAGGCGGCGAGGTCGCGCGTGCCAAAATGCAAAGTCAGTCCCCGCGTGGCGGCGTCGCCGTCGAAGTGCCAGTCGGGCAGGCGTTTCACCGATGCGGCGGCATTCTCGGGGAAATGCGAAGGTGCGCCGTCCGGCACCAGGATTTCCGCCGGGCGCAGGCGTTCGAGTTGGGCGGCGAGCGCGCCGGGGCCCACTTCGAGCAGGCGGAAATCGCCATTGGCGAGGTTCAGCCAGGCGAGGCCGACCAGATTCTTCTGCGGTGCCAGCGCCAGCAACAGGCTGTCGGACTTGTCGTCGAGCAGCGCCGAGTCGGTCAGCGTGCCCGGGGTGACGATACGGGTGACAGCGCGCTCGACCGGCCCCTTGGAAGTCGCGGGGTCGCCGATCTGCTCGCAGATCACCACGGATTCGCCCAGCCTCACCAGCCGCGCCAGGTACTGCTCGACGGCATGGTAGGGCACGCCGGCCATGCGGATCGGATGGCCTGCCGACTGGCCGCGCGTGGTGAGGGTGATGTCGAGCAGGCGCGCGGCCTTCTCGGCATCCTCGAAGAACAATTCGTAGAAATCCCCCATGCGGTAGAACAGCAGCAGCTCCGGGTACTGCGCCTTGAGGCGCAAGTACTGCTGCATCATCGGGGTGTGCTGCTGGTAATCGGCGGGGGGGGTCATCGTGGCTGGCTATCTTAGCCGAAGAATCCTGATTGGGCGTCTTGTCGGCACGCAGAAAATGATAGGATTCGCCTTATTGACGTTTGTCAATAATTAAAAAAATATCCCGGATCCGAGCAGAATCCGGCCAGGAGGAAATCTGTCGATGATTCAGCGTAAAAACCTTGCGACAAACAGCGGTGCGGAATTTTCCGTGGATCTGCCACGTCGCGCTTTTCGTCGCATCAGGCGGCATGCGCCGCTGCCGTCCTGCCAGCCTGGCAAGGAAGAGCTGGTGAAGCGCATGCAGCGCTTCCCGCTGTTCGCCAAGCTTCCGGCGCGCGTGCTCTCCGAACTTGCCGCCGCCACCAGCGTGCAGGCTTTTCGTGCCGGCGAATACATCTGGCGCCAGGGAGAACCGAACCGCAAGGCGTTTTTCATCGAGCAAGGGCTGGCCAAGACGGCCCGCCGCAACCGGGTTGGCGTGAGCCGTACCTATGGCCTTTACGGCCCGGGCGATTCGATGGGCATTTTTGCCATCTGGGCCGGCATGGAATACCCGACCGACGCGGTGTCGATGAACGACGGCATGGCCGGCATTTTCGTCGACTCGGATGCGATCCTCAAATTCTCCGAGAAATATCCGCGCCTTGCCGGTCCGTTGCGTGTCGAGATCGGTCGCTTCACCGAGGCCTTCATCCAGAAGATCGAGATCGTCAGCGCCGGCGCCGTGCCGCAGCGCCTGGCCGTGCTGATGACCATGCTTATTGACCGCTACGGAGTGGACAAGAAAGGCAACAAGGCGCGCCTGCCAATCACGCTGACACTGGAACAGCTGAGCGAAATCATCGGGGTTCGCCTGGAAACCGTGGCGCGCACCATGAGCAGCTGGAAGCGCGCCGGCTGGCTCGCCATCGATTCCGATGGTTGCCATTTTGCGCGGCTCGACAAGGTCAGGGAACTGCTGCCGGACTAGGACCTGCCCGCAGCCGGATGTCGACAGGCCCTAGCGGGTATTGGCTTGTGCCGGGAAGTCGTCCAGATCGACTCTCGGCTGGGGTTTCCAGCCCTTCTTCCGCCGTTCCGCCACCACTGTCGTGAAAATCCCGCCGCGCACGTAGAACTTCGCCGTCAGGCGCATGAAACGCGGCCGGGTCGCCTGGGCGAGATCGTCGAGGATGCGGTTGGTGACGGCCTCGTGGAAGGCGCCCTCGTTGCGGAAGGACCAGGCATACAGTTTCAGGCTCTTCAACTCGACGCAGGTCCGATCGGGGATGTAATCGAGGATCAGGGTGGCGAAATCCGGCTGCCCGGTCTTCGGGCAAAGGCAGGTGAATTCCGGAATTTCCATGTGAATCAGGTAGTCCCGCGCCACTTTCGGGTTGGGGAAGGTCTCGAGGGTTTTAGAGGCTTTTGCAGGCATGCCCATGGGTTCGGAGAGAATGACGAAGATGGTATTATAAGCACCCAAATCCCTGCGGCGCGGCACTCATTTCGCGCCGTTCCCCAACAAAAACAGAGCCTTCTGAAGACGTGCGTTTAACCAAGCTGAAACTTGCCGGGTTCAAGACCTTTGTCGACCCGACCTCCATCCTGACGTCCGGCCAGCTCGTGTGCGTGGTCGGCCCCAACGGCTGCGGCAAATCCAACGTGATTGACGCCGTGCGCTGGGTGCTGGGCGAATCCAAGGCCACCGCACTGCGCGGCGAATCCATGCAGGACGTCATCTTCAATGGCTCCGGCCAAAGGAAACCCGTCGGCCGCGCCAGCGTCGAGCTGCATTTCGACAATGCCCAGGGCCGTGCCAGCGGCCAGTGGTCGCAATACGCCGAGATAGCGGTAAAGCGCGTGCTCGATCGCGACGGCGAGTCCTCCTATTACATCAACAACATCCACGTCCGCAGGCGGGACGTGATCGACCTCTTCATGGGTACCGGCCTGGGGCCGCGCGCCTACGCCATCATCGAGCAGGGCATGATCTCGCGCATCATCGAGGCCAAGCCGGAGGAGTTGCGCTTCTTCCTCGAAGAGGCGGCCGGGGTGACCAAGTACAAGGAGCGCCGGCGCGAGACCGAGAACCGGCTATCGGATGCCCGCGAGAACATTGCCCGTGTCGAGGATATCCGCAATGAGTTGGGCAACCAGATCGAGAAACTGGAGGGCCAGGCCGAGGTTGCAAAGCATTACCAGGCGCTGCACGCCCAGCTGACGCGCCGGCAGAACCTGCTTTGGCTCTACAAGCGCAACGAGGCGCGCGAGCAGCGCGAGAAGCTGGCGCGCAACGTCGAGCAGGCGGTCACCAAGCTGGAAGCCGAAACGGCGGGTCTGCGAGACCTGGAAGCCCGCGTCGAGACGGCACGCAGCACCCACTATGCTGCCAGCGATGCGCTGCACGTCGCCCAAGGCGAGATGTTTGCCGCCAACGCCGAGGTGGCGCGCCTGGAAGCCGAACTCAACCATCTGCGCGACCTGCGCCAGAAAGTCGAGTCGCGCCTGGCCCAGCTGGAGGGCGAGGACAGTCACTGGCGCGGCCAGGCGGAGACGCTCGATCGCGACGAGGCGCGCTGGAAGGAACTGCTGGAGAATGCTGCGCAACGCGTGCAGGGCGCAACGGCGCGTCATGCCGAAGCCGCCGCCCGTCTGCCCGAGGCGGAAAGCGCGCTGAAGGCGGCCGGGGAGTCTGCCAATGTCCTGCGCCGCGAACTGGCCCAGGCCGAACAGGGCCTGCACGTCGAGGAGGCGCACAAGAGCCACGCCGACAAGACCCTTGAAACGCTCCTTCAGCGTCGCGGCAGACTGGAAAGCGAGTGCAGCCAGTTCGAGCAGCCCGACACCGCCGCCCTGCTTGCGTTGCAGGCGCGCGTCGCCGAACTCAACACCCGGGTCGAGGCGAAGCGCAACCGCGTCGACGAATTGCAGCAGCGCTTGCCCGAGCACGAGGCGCAGCGCCGCGAGGCGGCGGAAGCCCAGTCCAGCACGCAGAAGCGCCTGACCGAGGCGCGCGCCCGCCGCGACGCCCTGAAACAGCTGCAAAGCCGCGTCCAGCAGGAAGGCAAGCTGGGCGACTGGCTGAAGGGCCATGGCCTCGATGCCGCCGAGCCGATCTGGTCCAGCCTTAAGGTCGAGCCCGGCTGGGAGACCGCCCTGGAAGCGGTGCTGCGCGAGCGCCTCGGCGCACTGGTCGGCGTCGACCAGCCGACTGCCGAGCGCGTGCTGGCCGACCCGCCGCCGGCGACGCTGGCGCTGGTATTCGCGAGCGGCATCGCAACGGCGGGAGAGACCGCCGGCCTCGATGCCGACGTGCCGCTGCGCGACAAGGTGCGCTGCAGCGACCCGCGCTGGGAAGCCGCCCTCAGCGAATGGCTGCTCGGCGTCTACGTGGCGAACGACCTTGGCGGCCTGGCGGCGCGGCGCGCCACCCTGCCCGGCGGCCGCCTGTGGGTGAGCCAGGCGGGCCATGTCGTTTCGCGCCACAGTTTCGTGCTGTACGTGCCGGAAGCGCGCACCCATGGCGTCATCGAGCGCCAGCGCGAGATCGAACAGCTGGATGCCGAATGCGTCGGGCTGGAGGACGAGGCCCGTATCGCCGGGGCGACGCTGGCCGCGGCCGAATCCGGCCTGGCCGACCACCGCAGCCATTTGGCCGATGCCCAGCGCGAGGCGCAGGAACTGCAGCAGACGGCACATGCCGCGCAGGTCGAGGCCGTCAAGCTGGGCGAGTCGGTGCAGCGCTACGAGGCCCGCATCGCGCAGATCAATGCCGACCTGACGGAAATTTCCGCCGGCGAGGAAACCGAACGCAGCCGCCGCCAATTGGCAGACAGCGAGGTGGCGCGACTGACTTCCGTGGTGCAGGAACTGCGCGCCAGGCTGGAGGCGGCGATCGAGGAGACGCGCCGCCGCGACGCGGCTCTGCGCGAGCAACGCACCGTCGAGCAGGCGCTGGCGCGCGAACTGCAGGAATCGCATTTCGCCGAACGCGAATGCGCGGGCAAGCTGGAGGAGATCGGCCGTTCGCGCGAAGTCGCACGCGAGCAGCTCGAACGCATCGTCGCCGAGACGGCCGAGCGCCGCCAGGAGAGCCAGTCCATCAGTGAAAGCACGACGGAACAGCAGTTGCAGCAGGCGCTGGCCGCGCGCCAGGGGCGCGAGAGCACGCTGGCGAGCTACCGCGACGCGCTGGAAGGCGCCGCTAGCGAGCTGCGCCAGATCGAGGAAGCGCGCCTGAAGACCGAGCAGGGGCTGAATCCGCTGCGCGACCGCATCGGCGACTTGCGCCTGAAGGAGCAGGCTGCACAGCTCAACGAGGAACAGCATGCCGCCCGCCTGGCAGAAGCGAATGCCAACGTGGAGGAACTGGCGCCGGAATTGACGCGCGAGATCAGGGAGCCGCTTTTGCAGGGGGACATCGCCCGCCTGACCAGCGAGATCGAAACCCTCGGACCGGTGAATCTGGCGGCGCTGGACGAACTCAGCACTTCGCGCGAGCGCAAGGGCTACCTCGACAGCCAGTCGGAGGACCTCAACCAGGCCATCGGCACGCTGGAAGACGCCATCCGCCGCATCGACCGCGAGACGCGCGAACAGCTGCAGGACACCTACAACAACGTCAACCGCCAGTTCGGCATCCTCTTCCCGCAGCTCTTCGGCGGTGGCGAGGCGCGGCTGATCCTGACCGGCGAGGAGATCCTCGATTCCGGCATCCAGGTCATGGCGCAGCCGCCCGGCAAGAAGAACAGCACCATCCACCTGCTCTCCGGCGGCGAGAAGGCGCTCACCGCCATCGCCCTGGTGTTCTCGCTGTTCCAGCTCAACCCGGCGCCGTTCTGCATGCTCGACGAGGTGGACGCGCCGCTCGACGACAGCAACACCGAGCGTTTCTGCGACATGGTCAAGCGCATGTCGGCACAGACGCAGTTCCTCTTCATCACGCACAACAAGATCACCATGGAGATGGCCCGACAGCTGGTCGGCGTCACCATGCAGGAGCAGGGCGTCTCGCGCGTCGTCGAGGTGGATATCGAGGAAGCGCTGCGCATGAGCGACGAGGCGGTGACGGCATGAGCGACCTGCAGCTTTCCCTCATCGGCCTGGGCGTCGCACTGGTGGGAGGGGTGTTCGCCTACAACAAGTGGCAGGAGCGCAAGCACCGCAAGCTGGCCGAGCGCGTTTTCCGCGCCGACCATCCCGATATCCTGCTGGGCCGGGAACAGGCGGATACTCCCGAGGCTATATGGGGGGAGACGACCTCCGCGGAACGCATCGAGCCGGCCATGCAGGATGCACAGGGGCAGGACACCGGCGCCTTCCTGCCGGCGGCTGGCAGCGAGGGAGCGGCCGACCTGCAGGGAATGGGCAGCGCGACGGAGCCGCCGCAGGAACTGGCCGACCCGGCCATAGACTGCGTAATCCGCTTCGAATCCGCCGAGATGATCGGCGGCCCCTATCTCTGGCAGGCACAGCACCTGGCCATGGGCCAGCTCACCAAGCCGGTTTGCTGGTGCGGCTTGAACGAACGCACGGGTGTCTGGGAGCGGCTGTCGGCACACGGGGCCGGCGACTACCGCCGACTGCGCGCGGCGTTGCAGCTGGCCGACCGTCGCGGCCCGTTGACGGATTCCGAGCTGACCCTCTTTCTCAACGGCGTGCAGCGGCTCGCCGATGAATTTCTCGCCGTGGCCGATCTGCCGGTGCGCAACGACGTGTTGGCGCGCGCCGCGGAGATCGATCGCTTCTGCGCCGGCGTGGACATCCAGATCGGCATCAACGTCGTCACCACCGGCGTGCCATTTGCCGGAACCAAGCTGCGCGGCCTGGCCGAGGCGGCCGGCATGGCGCTGGGCGATGATGGCATGTTCCACAGCGCCGACGACGCCGGCGCCACGTTGTACACGCTCTCCAACCTCGAGGCGGTGCCCTTCGCCGCCGAGGGGATGAAGACGCTGTCCACCCACGGCGTCACCTTCACGCTGGATGTGCCGCGCGTCGCCAACGGACCGCAGGCCTTCGACCGCATGACCGCGCTGGCGAAGCAGTGCGTCGGCAGCCTCGGCGGCACGCTGGTGGACGACAACCGTGCGCCGCTCGCCGACAGCGCGCTGGACGTCATCCACGACAAGATCGTCGAAATCGAACAGCGCATGGCGGCGCAGGGCCTGATCGCCGGCGGAACGCAGGCGCTGCGCCTGTTTACCTGACCGCCATGCCGGCGCCGCGCCAAGCTGCCGAGAGGGCCGAGGCGCTTCGCGCCGAGATCGAGCGGCACAACTACGCCTACTACGTACTCGATGCGCCGACCGTTCCGGACGCCGAGTACGACCGCCTCTTCCGCGAGTTGCAGTCGCTGGAGATACAGCACCCCGACCTGCTTACGCCCGACTCGCCGACCCTTCGCGTCGGTGGCCATCCCTTGCCGGAATTCGCGCCGGTGCGCCATGCCGTGCCGATGCTCTCCATCAAGACCGAGACGGATACCGGGCCGGAGGGTGCCAGGAGCTTCGATGCCAGGGTGCGCCGCGCCCTCGGATTGGAGGAAGGCGCACCGCCGGTGGAGTATGCCGCCGAGCTGAAGTTCGACGGCCTGGCCATCAGCCTGCGCTACGAGGATGGCGTGCTGATGCGGGCGGCGACGCGCGGCGACGGCGAGTCGGGCGAGGACGTTACCCAGAACGTGCGCACCATTCGCCGCATTCCATTGCGCTTGCATGGCGCTGCACCGGACCTGCTGGAAGTGCGCGGCGAGGTCTTCATGAGCCGACCTGATTTCGAGCGCTACAACGCGCGCCAGCGGGCACTCGCCAAGCCGACCCTGGTTAATCCGCGCAACGGCGCTGCCGGCAGCATCCGCCAACTCGACCCGACGGTCGCTGCAGAACGGCCCTTGTCCTTTTACGCCTACGGGGTGGGGGAGTCACGCGGCTGGGCACTACCGTTAAATCATAGCGGAACACTCGATGCATTGGAGGCCTTTGGCATCCCGGTTTGCGAGCACCGCATCGTAGTGCGCGGCGCGGAAGAACTGATCAGCTTTCACGCGCGCATCCTGGCGTTGCGTGATGCACTGCCCTTTGACATCGATGGCGTGGTTTACAAGGTGAATTCGCTGGCCGAGCAGAAGCAGCTCGGCTTTGTCAGCCGCGAGCCGCGCTGGGCGGTCGCCCACAAATATCCGGCGCAGGAGGAGATGACCGAAGTGGTGGGGATCGAGGTGCAGGTCGGCCGTACCGGCAAGCTCACCCCGGTAGCGCGTCTGGCGCCGGTGTTCGTCGGCGGCGTTACTGTCACCAACGCCACGCTGCACAACGAGGACGAAGTCCGGCGCAAGGACGTACGCGTTGGCGACACCGTGATCGTACGGCGTGCCGGGGATGTAATTCCTGAGGTGGTTGCTGTGATCAAGGAACGGCGACCCAAGTCAGTAGAACATGAAGAACCCTGGAACTTGTTCAAGGCAGTAAAAGGCGTTTGCCATGCTTGCGGAAGTGCCATAGCTCGCGATGAAGGAGAAGTGGACTGGCGATGCACCGCCGGACTGTACTGCCCGGCGCAGCGCAAACAGGCCATCTTGCATTTCGCCTCGCGCCGCGCGCTTGACATCGAGGGCTTGGGTGAAAAGCTGGTCGATCAACTGGTCGAACGGAAACTAGTGGAATCCGTCGCAGATCTGTACGATCCAGGCCGTATCAACGTCGAGTCGCTGGCAGGGCTGGAGCGCATGGGCGAGAAATCGGCGCAGAATATTGTCGCCGCCATCGAGGCATCGAAAGACACTACACTGGCGCGGCTGATCTATGCGCTGGGCATCCGCAACGTCGGCGAGGCTACCGCCAAGGACCTGGCGCGGCATTTCGGCAGCATCAATGGGTTGATGGAAACCGGGGCCGAGGAATTGCAACGAGTGCCCGATGTTGGCCCGGTGGTGGCCGAAAGCATCGCCGGCTTCTTCGCCGAGCCGCACAACCGCGAGGTGATTGCGCGGCTGGAGCAGGCCGGTGTGCGCGGACGCGCTGAAACTCGGCCAACCGAAGAGGCCGCCGTAGTGGCGGGACTGACTTTCGTTCTCACCGGCACGCTGCCGCGGCTGACTCGGGAGGAGGCCGCCGCGCTGATCGAGGCACAGGGCGGCAAGGTGAGCGGCTCGGTGTCTAAGAAAACCGATTACGTCGTCGCCGGCGAGGACGCCGGCTCGAAGCTGGACAAGGCCCGGGCGCTGGGCGTCGCCGTCATCGACGAGAATGGCCTGCGCCTTCTGCTCGGGAACTGACAATCATGGAGTCTGATCGATGAAGAGAATTACCAAAGCAGTTTTTGGCTGCTGCCGCCCTTCGCCAAAATGGAAAATCTTGACCTTTGCTGCACTCAGGTTGGCCGGCGTCGAAAACAGCCTGAAACTCGGAGAGCGGAAATGAAACCCATAACGAAGGCTGTTTTTCCAGTCGCCGGCATGGGCAGCCGCTTCCTGCCGGCCACCAAGGCCAGCCCGAAGGAGATGATGCCGATCGTCGACAAGCCCCTCATCCAGTACGCGGTGGAGGAGGCGGTGGCCGCCGGCATCACCGACA
>JAEHDO010000213.1 GCA_016880375.1 Betaproteobacteria bacterium
GCCATGAAAAGAAACCGCTTCGCCCGACGCGGCGCCCTCAACCGCGACGCCGAACAGCTTGCCCGCCTGGCCGTCGGCCTGGCCGCCTCGGCCAGCCGCATCGAGGACGCCTTCTGGGAGAGCCGCCTGGACGAGGCGGTCGACCGGTTGCTGCGAACCGGCAACGAGGACACGCTCAACCTGGCCCTCGACCACCTGTTCGGCGCCAACGGCCGCGCCTACGACGCGCTCGCCGACCAGATCGAGGCGCGCGCCGAAGGCGGCATTCTTGGCGTCGGCAATGGGGAATTCGACGTGGCGCTGATCGCAGCACCGCTGCTGGCCTGGTCGCGCTTCACGATCCCTTCAGGCCCCCTGCCCGCCGGCACGCTCGCGGCGGCACGGACCCAGCTGCAGGCCCATGTGCTGGCGGCCGGCACCAAGCTCGCGCTGGCGGATTTCCTTTACAGCCCGGACCAGTTGCCGCGCGGCTTCGTCGACACCTGGCGGCTGGCCAACCAGCTCGCCAAGCTCGCACTGGAAAGCAAGGACACGCACATTGATCCGCGCCAGTTGCCGGAAACAACGCGCTTCATCTCCGACACGCGCTATCTGATCGGCGCGGTCGTCGCGCCGCGCGGCCAGGCCCTGTTCCGCTGGCAGGAGGAGGACGGCTCGCGCGAGCAGGCGGCGACGCAATGGTCCGCCCAGGGTGGCAGTGCCCTGCAGCCATTGTTCACCGGCTGCGCCCTGGAGCCGCTGCTGCCGGACGCCTACCACGCCGCCTGCCGCAACGCCGACCAGGGCCTGCGCCTCTATTCGTTGCGTGCGGCAGCGTCCTTCCTGCAGACGGTGCTCAACGTCAGGCCGCAACAACTGCGCGCGGTGGTGGCGCCCTTCCACGAGGAAAGGCTGGAGGAATACCGCGTCGGCTTCACCCTCGCCGATTCAAGCGAAGTGGTTCACGGCGTGGTCTGGCCCCTGCTCGGAGCCGAGGACGAGTCGACCGACTGCGTCGGCCAGATCGAGGCAGTGCTGGAGGAGGCCGGCGTCGGCAGCGTGGTCGTGCTCGACCAGCGCTTCCCGCTGGAATTCTGCGACGATTGCGGCATGCCGATGTACCCGACGCCGGAGGGGGAAACCTCCCACGCCGAACTGCCCGAGGACCTGCCCCAGGCGCCGGCGCACCTGCACTAGCCGTTCATTTCCTTCCTGAGCTTCTTCACCATCAGCCGCGCGTAGAGACGCGGCGCCAGCCGCGACACCCACCACGACAGGCGCGAGACGCGGTCGGGCAGCAGCAGGCGCTGCTCGCCCGCCGCCGCGCGGAAGATGCGTTCCGCCATCGCCTCGGGCGTCGAGCGGCTGCCGACGATGGACTGGGCGTGCCGCACCGGCCCGCCGTCGCCGGCCAGGGCGTTCCTCTCGATGCCGGTCTGGATGAAGGACGGGCAGACCAGCAGCACCTTCACGCCCAGCGGCTCGATTTCCGTTCGCAGGCTGTCGAAGAAGCCGTGCAGCGCATGCTTGCTCGCCGCGTAGCCGGTGCGCGCGATCAGCGGCGCGAAGCCGGCGACGCTGGAGACGGCGATGACCATGCCGCGCCGCGCCAGCAGGTCCTCGAGCGCAGCGTGCGTACAGTGCAGCGCGCCGAAGAAGTTCACCTCCATGACGCGGCGGATCACTTCCGGCCGCGTGGCGGCAAAGGGGCTGCGGTGGGTAATGCCGGCATTGTTCACCAGCACGTCGATGCCGCCGAAGGCGC
>JAEHDO010000029.1 GCA_016880375.1 Betaproteobacteria bacterium
CTTTCGCCAGCTGGCGTCCCACCGGCTCGGCCAGCACGCGCACGCGCTTCTGGCCGGCGACGAAGAGCAGGCCGGCGACGAAGTCGCGTGCCTGCGCCTCCGCGCCGACGACGAGCACGTCCTCCGCCCCCGTCAACCCGGCGGTGCCGAGCAGCCAGAGCAGGTCGCGCGCATTCGGCAGGCGGTTGTGGGGCCCCAGGAAATCCGCCGCCGGCAGGCAGCGCGCGCCGGCCAGGCTCTTCGCGCCGCAGTCGGCCGAAGGGCGCGCGTCGATCACGACGAGGCCCGCTTCCGCCGGCACGGCACGCACGTAGTCGAAATCCTCCGCCGCGCCGGCCGTCATGGCGACGCACATCAGGGCGAGGCAGGACAGGCGCTTCATGCTCAGCAGCCGCCGAAGCGCTTCACCGCCGGCGAGGCGTCGCCGCCGCCGCCCTTCGGCGCCGGCGGGTTCTCGATGTAGTAGCCGACGAGTTCGATCACCGACACCTTGCCGAAGCCGCCGCTGATGTCGACGTCCGGCAGGGTTTCGGCCGGCGCCGGCTGCTTCGCCGCGGCGACGGTCTCCGCCGGCAGCGCCGCCAGCTTGAAGCCGGCGGCGCACACCGCCAGCGCCACGGCCAGCGAGGCGCCGCAGAAGATCAGGCTTTCGCGGTTCATCATAGCGAGTCGCTGAAGAAGGCCAGCGCCATGGCGCCGAAAGCCACGACGAACATGATCAATTGGGCAATCGTCTGAAGATCGAGGTTCACTTGCCGCCCCCCTTGTAGTGCTGCACCAGCCGCTCCAGCGGAATCGCCTCGCCGGTCGCCGGATGCGCCACCGGCGGCGAGAGGTGCGGCACGCCCTCGCGCGTGACGCGCATGCCCTCCGGCGGCTTGACGTACACCCAGCCCAGCCCGCCGACGACGGCAGCCACCGCGGCGGCGATGAAGAGTCGCATGAGCAGTCGCGTCAGCACGGCTCAGTCCTTCTTGATATAGACCCGCCAGCAGGCCGGGTCCTTGATGGTTTCGAGGTGCGTGGCGTTGAGCTCGTGGCACAGCGGCGGCAACGCCTCGACCGAGGAGGGATTGTCCACCAGCACCTCGACGATACCGCCGGGGGCGACTTCATTCACCGCCTTCTTCGTCATCAGCTGCGGGCGCGGGCAGGAGTCGCCGCGGCAATCGACGCGGCGCGCCACCGGCACCTTGCTGCCGTCGCCCAGCACGGCTTCGCCGCCGTCCGCCGCTTCCTCGACCTTCTTCTTCGATCCGAACAATCCCATGTCTCTCTCCCTGTAATGCGTCAGGCTTGCTGCCCGGCGGTTTCCTGTTGATGCTGTTCGTGCTTCGCCTGCTGCGCCCGCTCGCGGCGCAGGATGGCGCGGTAGATGGCGAGCAGGACGGCGAACTGGACCAGGCCGAAGACGATGGCCGGCACGCCGAGCTTGTCCTGCAGGGTGCGCGCATTGGCGAAGCCGAGCTGCAGCGCCGGCAGGTTCGGCTCGCCGGTCATGGTCTGCGGCGCCGGCGGCCACCAGTTCCACGACCACGCCAGCGAGAAGAGGAACATGCCGACGAAGGTAAACAACAGCGCCCACAGCGCGCCGAGGTTGCCCTCGCCGGTCTTCACCCAGGTGGATACCGTGCAGGCGCCGGCCAGCACCATGCCGATGCCGAAGAGGAACAGGCCGGCGAAGGTGTTGAGGCCGACGTCGAACTGCATCGGGTGGCCGCCGCCCAGGCTCATGAAGCCGGTGAAGCCGACGGTGAGGATCATCATCGCCATCAGCATCGCCTTGGTGTTGCGGTAGGTCTTGAACATGATGGCGTCGCGCAGCGCCGCCGTGTTGCAGAAGCGCGAGCGCTGCATGAGCAGGCCGACGACGGAACCGAACAGGAACGCGACCAGGCATTCGACCACGGGTGTCATAGGAGCTCCTAACCTTCGAGGATTTTCTTGTAAATCAGCGATCCGACCCAGGCGCCGGCGAGGATGCCGGAGATGGCGAGGTAGCCGCCCAGGTTCATTTCCGGAATCAGCCCGAAAAAGGTGGACACGTTGCAGATATAGGCCATGCGGATGCCGATGCCCATCAGCAGGCCGCCTATGGTGATCATCAGCCACTCGGACGGGCGGCGCGGCAGGCGCCAGTAGAACTCCTTCGACAGCACCGCGCCGACGAAGGCGCCGAAAAACATGCCGAGGCTGATGTAGATCTTCCAGTAGTCGGCGTGCGGCGGGAAGACGATGTTCCAGAAGGGGATGCGCTGCAGGTCGTCGCCGAGCACCGCCTGGGCCATGAGGCCGGTCATCATGGTCTCGCCGCCGCCCACCGTCCAGGCGCCCAGCAGCAGGAACAGGAAGATGTCGAGGATGGCGATCGCCGCCAGGGCGAACACCGGGTCCAGGGTCTTGCGGAAAAACTCCATCATGCCTCCTGATGGGCCGCCCCGAAGGGGGCATGCGCCCCCTCGGGGGGCAGCGAATGAAAGTGAGCGTGGGGGTTCATATCTCCTCCTACGCTGGCGTCGGCCAGCGTTCTTCTTGTATGCTGCGCATGGTATTGGCCACGCCAAGGCGTGTGGTGGTAATTATTGCCAACTGCTCATCGCAAGGGAACAGGCATGAATATCTACTCTGAAATCAACGACGTGCTGGACCACATGTTCAACGCCTGCACGACTTCGCAGATCAACGAGTTCATCCCGGAGAAGCGCGGCTTCCGCATCCACGGCCACAGCACCACCATCTCGCTCGAGCGCGCCTTCTGGAACGTGCTGGACGACATGGCGAATGAAGCGAGGATGCCCCTGCCGCGCCTGATCGAGAAGGTGCACGACGGCTGTATCGTCGCCAACGACAAGAACATCGCCTCCTGCCTGCGCGTGATCTGCCTGAAGTACCTCAACGTCTACAGCGGCGGCACGCCGACCTCGCGCGGCGAACTGGCGCGGGCGGCGTAAAAGTCAGTCCGCGCGGGGCGGCGTCAGCCGCGCGGCGAGCCAGGTGACGGCGACCGCCAGCGCCAGCAGGGCGAAGGCGACGCCGAGGCGGCTGAGCCATTCGGGCGCGAAGAGCAGCAGCGCGCCCAGTTCCAGCATCATCGTTCCCGACAGCAGTTTCAGCAGGCGCCCCTCGCGCTCGCCGAGCCTGCGCGCGCCGAGCGTGCGCACGAAGACGGCGACGATGGCGGCCAGCGGCAGCACGTAGATCAGGTTGTAGAAGGCGAGATACAGGTAGCGCACCGACTGCGACGGCTCGCCCAGGGTGAGGAGGCGCGTGTAGACCATCGGGAAGCCGGCGGTACACAACAGCTCGTAGAAGTTGGCGGCGACGGCGAGGAACACCGTGGCGGCGAGCATCGCCGGCAGGTTCTCCGCGGCGAGGATGGCGCGGGCGCGGCGGAAGATGTCGGGCTTTTTCGATTCGGGAATCGACAGGCTGAGGCCGCGCCCGAAGAGGAAGAAGTCCTTGACGTTCATCGCGCCGACGACGACGGCAAGCACGCCCGCCGCCAGCGTCACCCAGGCGAGCTGGCCGAGCAGCTGGAACAGGTTGAGCCAGGCCGCCATGAAGGCGAAGTACATCAGGCCGGAGAACAACACGAAGATGCCGCCGACGGCGAGCATGCGTGCGCGGCTCTTCTGGTGCGCCATCATCGAGAGCAGGAACAGCAGCACGAAGAAGGCGCAGGGGTTGAAGGCGTCGAGGCCGGCCAGCACCACCGTCAGCAGCGGCAGCGAGAGCGTTGCGGCGTCGACCTCGCCGATGAGCGGCAGGCGCAGCACGCCGGCGCCGGCTTCGCGCGGCGGCTGCGCCGCGGGCGCGCGGCCGGCGCGGATCGCTGCCAGCGCATCGGGGCAGCTTGACGCCAGGCAGCGCGCCACCTGGCGGCGGATCTCGGCGCCGGTGGTGGCGTCGGTGTGATAGCCGAGCGTGGCCCAGTCGCCGACGAAGATGAAGGGCACGCCGCCCTCCTCCACCTTGAGCGCGTCGAGCGCGGCCTGGAACAGCGCGCGGTTGGCGGCGTCGCGGCTGACCTCGTAGTCGCGCACGGCGATGCGCGGCTCCTCGGCGGCGAGGCGCGCGAAAAAGGCGCCGGCGTCCTCGCAGTGCGGGCAGCCGTCGGCGCGGAAGTAGTGGATGGTCAGCGCCGGCGGTTCGGTGGCGCCGGCGTGCGCGGCGGCGAACAGCAGGAATGCCAGGCCCAGCAGCACGCGCATCGAAAAGTCAGCCTCCGCAGATCGGCGCATGAAAACGGCCCGCCTCGGGCGGGCCGCCGTGATGGAGCGAATCGCGTATTACTTGTAGAAGCCGCGTGCCTTCATGTTGTCGCAGGCGTTTTGGCGCGGCCCCGGCAGGGTCTTGCCCTGCGCCTTGGCGCGTTCCTCCATCTGCTTGTGCTGCTCGGCCTGGGCGGCCTTGCACTCCTCGTAGGTCTTGGCCGCCATCATCTTGTCGTGGTGCGCGGTGCGCTCCTCCGGCGTCATCAGGCTCCAGCCGGGCGTGTTGTCCTTGTTGAAGCGGTACTTCATGCCCTTGCCGCCGGGACCCATGCCGCCCATGCCGCCCATGC
>JAEHDO010000214.1 GCA_016880375.1 Betaproteobacteria bacterium
CTGCCCGACTGGACCCAGTCGGTCGGCATGATCTTCTCGCTGATCCTGCTGGCGCCCTCCTGGGGCGGCATGATCAACGGCATCATGACCATGTCGGGCGCCTGGCACAAACTGCGCGACGACCCGATCCTGAAGTTCCTCATCACCAGCCTGTCCTTCTACGGCATGAGCACCTTCGAGGGGCCGATGATGTCGATCAAGACGGTCAACGCCCTGTCGCACTACACCGACTGGACGGTCGGCCACGTGCACAGCGGCGCGCTCGGCTGGGTGGCCTTCATCTCCATCGGCTCGATCTACTACCTGATCCCGCGCCTCTTCGGCAAGGAGCAGATGTACAGCATCAAGCTGATGACGGCGCATTTCTGGATCGCCACCATCGGCGTCGTGCTCTACATCGCATCGATGTGGATCGCCGGCGTCATGCAGGGCCTGATGTGGCGCGCCACCAACCCGGATGGAACGCTCACCTACGCCTTCGTCGAGAGCGTCAAGTCCACCTATCCGTTCTGGACCATCCGCTTCCTCGGCGGACTGATGTTCCTCACCGGCATGCTGCTGATGGCCTGGAATATCTGGAAGACGGTAGCCGGGGCGAAAGCCTATGACGCTCCGGTGATGGCGCCTGCCGGGCACCACGCCTGAACGAGGGGGAAAGAAATGAAACTCACGCATGACTTTATCGAACGCAACATCGGCTGGATGATCGGCCTGACCATTCTCGTGGTCAGCGTCGGCGGCCTGGTCGAGATCGTGCCGCTGTTCTTCCAGAAATCCACCACCCAGCCGGTGGCCGGCCTGAAGCCCTACGATCCGGTGCAGCTCACCGGGCGCGACATCTACATCCGCGAGGGCTGCTACAACTGCCATTCGCAGATGATCCGCCCCTTCCGCGCCGAGACCGAGCGCTACGGCCACTACTCGGTGGCCGGCGAGTTCGTCTATGACCATCCCTTCCAGTGGGGCTCCAAGCGCACCGGTCCGGATCTGCATCGCGTCGGCGGCCGCTATTCCGACGAGTGGCACCGCATACACCTCATCAATCCGCGCGATCTGGTGCCCGAGTCGAACATGCCGGCCTACGCCTTCCTCGACCGCCCGGCCAGGTCCGAAGACATCGAGGCCAAGATGCGTGCGTTGCGCATGGTCGGTGTCCCATACAAGGACGAGGAGATTGCCGGCGCCAGGAAGCAGCTCGAAGGCAAAACCGAACTCGATGCCCTGATCGCCTATCTGCAGGGCCTGGGCACGGCCTTGAAGCAGACGAGGTAAGCCATGGACATCAACGACATGCGTTCGATCGTCACGGTACTGGCGTTTGCCACTTTCATAGGTATCGTGCTCTGGGCCTATAGCGGGCGGCGCCGTGCGGCTTTCGATGAAGCCGCCAATCTGCCCTTTACGGAAGATGAGCTGCCGGGCGAGGCCCGCCAGCGCAAGGAAGGGAAAGCATCATGAGCGATTTCGTCAACGGATTCTGGAACGTCTATGTGGTGCTCCTCACCCTGGCCAGCGTCGTCGGCTGCGGCGTGTTCCTCTGGGTGCAGGGCAAGGCCAGGTCGACCGCCGCTTCAACGGGCGAAGTGAAGACCATGGGCCATGTCTGGGACGGGGATCTGGAGGAGTACAACAACCCGTTGCCGCGCTGGTGGAGCTGGTTGTTCTACATCACCGTGGTCTTCGCGTTGGGCTATCTCGCCGTCTATCCGGGCCTGGGTACCTACGAGGGCGCCTTCAAATGGAGCTCCCGCGGACAGTACGAGGGCGAGATGAAGCAGTCCGAGGCCCAGTACGCGCCGATCTTCGCCAAGTTCCAGGGCCAGGATGTCAAGGCGGTAGCCGCCGACCCGGAGGCGAAGAAGATGGGCGAGCGTCTCTTCCTTACTTACTGCGCGCAGTGCCATGGTTCGGATGCGCGCGGCGCCAAGGGCTTTCCCAACCTGACGGACAAGGACTGGCTGTGGGGCGGGGAGACCGAGCAGATCAAGACCTCCATCCTGGAGGGGCGTCAGGGCGTCATGCCGCCGCATGCCCAGCTGGGTGCGGAGCCAGTCAAGGATCTGGCCCATTACGTGCGTTCACTCTCGCCCGACAAGCTGGCCCACGACAGCGCCCGTGCCGCGCGTGGCAAGGAGGCCTTCGCCACGGTCGGCTGCGCCGGCTGCCACGGGCCCGACGCGAAGGGCATGGCAGCGGTGGGTGCGCCCAACCTGACCGACTCGGTCTGGCTCTACGGTTCGTCCGAGGCCACCGTCATCGAGACGATCTCCAAGGGCCGCAGCAACAAGATGCCCGCCCACAAGGAGTTCCTCGGCGAGGCCAAATCGCACCTGCTCGCGGCTTACGTCTATGGCCTCTCGCTGGGCGGCACCGAGAAAAAGTAAAGCTGTCATCCAAAAGGGATTTCCTTCGGTCACAATAACGACCCCGGGGGCACTGCTCCCGGGGCATCCCTTTCCCCAATAGCGAGCGGCATCATGGCGCAGCCTGCCCCCAAGCCGGAACAATCAGGCGCAAAGATCATTCCGATCCAGGAAGCGTCCCTCTACGAGGCGCACAAGAAGATCTATGCGCGCAGCGTCACCGGCGTGTTCGCCACCTGGCGCTGGGCGCTGGTCTGGATCACGCAGGCTCTCTACTATGGCTTGTGCTGGCTCGAATGGAACGGCCGCCAGGCAGTGCTGTTCGACCTGGTCGAGCGCAAATTCTACGTCTTTGGACTGGTGTTCTGGCCGCAGGACGTGTTCTACCTTGCCATCCTGCTGATCATCTCGGCGCTGGCGCTGTTCCTGTTTACGGCCGTGGCCGGGCGGCTGTTCTGCGGCTACGCATGTCCGCAAACCGTCTACACCGAAATCTTCATGTGGGTCGAGAAGCTCATCGAGGGCGACCGTGCCGCACGCATGAAATTCGACGCTGCGCCGATGACTTCAGCCAAACTTGTCCGCAAGGCGGCCAAGCACACGATCTGGGTGGCGATCGCCCTGTGGACCGGCTTCACCTTCGTCGGCTATTTCACGCCGATCAGGACCCTGGCGGGGTCGGTGATGGGCTGGCAGCTCGGGCCCTGGGAAACCTTCTGGATCTTCTTCTACGGCTTCGCCACCTGGGGCAACGCCGGCTTCATGCGCGAGCAGGTCTGCAAGTACATGTGCCCCTATGCACGCTTCCAGGGCGTCATGTTCGATCCCGACACGCTGATCGTCACCTACGACGCCGAACGCGGCGAGCCGCGCGGCGCGCGCTCGAAGAAGGCCGACCATAGGGCCGCCGGCAAGGGCGACTGCGTCGACTGCGGCATCTGCGTGCAGGTGTGCCCGACCGGCATCGACATCCGCGACGGCCTGCAGAACGAGTGCATCGGCTGCACGGCCTGCATCGACGCCAGCGACCAGGTGATGGACAAGATGAGCTACCCGCGCGGCCTCATCCGCTATTCCACCGAGCACGCGCTGGCCGAGCATTGGGGCGGCAAGGAAATCGTCAGGCACATCCTGCGGCCGCGCACGCTGCTGTATGGCGCCATCCTCTCCGCCATCGTCATCGCCGCTGCGGTGGGACTGACCATGCGCCAGCCGCTCAAGGTGGATGTCATCCGCGACCGCGCCATGCTGACCCGCGAAGTCGAGGGCGGTCTGGTCGAGAACGTCTACCGCCTGCAGATCATGAACCTGGCCGAGGAGCCGCGCCGCTTCGCGCTGGCGGTGACCGGCCTCGACGGCGTGCAGATTGCCAGCGAACGCATTGTCGAAATCCCCGCTGCCGCCATGCAGGCCGTATCGGTGCGTGTGCGCGTCGCCCCGGACGCCGGCAAGCGCGGATCCAACCGCATCCATTTCGAGGTGCGCGCCCTCAACCACGACGATGTCTTCGTGCGCGAGAAGGCGAGCTTCCTGCTGCCATGAACAAG
>JAEHDO010000215.1 GCA_016880375.1 Betaproteobacteria bacterium
AGATGGTCAGGTCGGTGGCCATGCCGATCTCCTGGCCGCCGGCGACGCGCATGCCGTTGACGCGGCAGATGACCGGCTTCTTGCAGTTGAGGATGCCGTCGACCATGGCGTTGAAGAGGTCCATGTACTCGCCGTACTCGTTCGGCCGCTTGGAGTAGTAGGCCGAATACTCGGCGGTGTTGCCGCCGGTGCAGAAGGCCTTGTCGCCGACGGCGGTGAACACCACGGCGACGATCCTGCGGTCGCTCGAGGCCTTCTGGAAGCCGGCGATGACGCCCTTGACCATCTCGGTGGTGTAGGAGTTGTATTGCGACGGGTTGTTGAGCCAGATCCAGGCGGAAAAGAGGCCGGCCACGGCCTGGCCCTTGTCGTCGATCACCGGCCGTTCTTCATAGACGACCGTCGGCGCGTCCTTGCCGAAGTGGGAGTTGTCGAAGAGCTGGTGGTCCTTCAGCTCGTTGTCGCGGCGCAGCCATTCGAGTGCCATGTGTTTTCTCCTGTGTAATTCGGTTCAGAAATCGGGGGTGAGCACGACGCGCTTCTTCAGCTTGCCGTGGTGGGCCTCGTCAAAGACCTGCTCGATCTGGCTCATCGGCCGCGTCTCGACGAAGGGGCCGAGGGCGATGCGGCCGTCGACGCACATGTCGAGCACCTGCGGGTAGGCCGAGGGCGGGCAGCCCCAGGTGCCGATCAGCTCGGCGTCGAAGGCCATCAGCTTGGACAGCATGTAGGAGGTCTCGTCCGTGCCGTAACCGACGATGACCAGCATGCCGACGAAGGAGAGCAGGGACAGCGCCAGTTCCTGGCCGGGTTTCGTTCCTGTGACTTCGAAGATCTTCCAGCCGTAGTTGGAGGGGACGCCCTTTTCCTTGCAGATGGCCTTGAAGAGTTCCTTCACTTCCTTGGCGCTCTTGCCCTTCGGGTTGATGACGGCGTCGGCGCCGTAGCCCTTCATGAATTCCAGCTTCTCGTCGTTGATGTCGATGCCGATCACCACTTTGGCGCCGAAGCCCTTGGCGGTCTGCGTCATGAAGCTGCCGACGCCACCGGCGGCACCGATGACGATGACCCGATCACCGGGCTGGAGATTGGCGCGCCTGGCCGCCTGGTAGGGCGTGGTGACGGCGTCGGCCACGACGGAAAGATGTTCGAGCGGGATGTCGCCGCGGCCATGCACCACGCAGAGGTCCTTGGCCGGCACCGGGATGTGGCTGGCGTAGCCGCCGTAGATGCCCATCGAGTTGCCAGGCATCTTCTGGGCGAGGCAGCGGTTGCCGCGGCCGGACTTGCAGATCTCGCAGTTGTTGCAGGGGAGCACCGCCGGAATGATGACTTCCTTGCCGACCATGAGCGGCTCGTCGGCTACGACGACGACCCCGGAAATTTCGTGGCCCAGCGTCAGCGGCGGCTTCTGGATGGTCGGCACGCCCATGTAGAAATAGGACAGGTCGGTGTGGCAGACGCCGCAGCCGCGGATCTCGACCAGCGCCTCGCCGGGGCCGAGCGCCGGCGTCGGAATCTCCGTGCGCGCGAGCTTGCCCGGCTCGGTCATCTGCCAGGTGTGGATGGTTTTCGGGATCATCGTTTCTCCAGTACGGGTTTTACTTGTTCTGCCACACCGGCTTGCGCTTTTCCATGAAGGAGTTCAGGCCTTCGACGGCGTCGGCGGTGGCCATCAGGTCCTTCAGGTAGATCTGCTCGACGGTGAACAGCGCCTCGAAGAAGGGCTTGCCGGCCGCTTCGCGCACCGCTTTCTTGGTGTACATCAGCGCCACGCGGGAAAGCCCGAGAAACTGGGCAAGGAAAGCCTGCGTGTCCTGGGCGAAGCTGGCGCGCTGGAAGACGCGGTTGAGCAGGCCGAGGTTGAGCGCCTCCTGGGCAGTGATGAGGCCGCCGCCCAGCAGCAGTTCCATCACCTTGGGCAGCGGCATGATGCGCGGCATCAGGATCGCCGCGATGGGCGGGAAGACGCCCAGCTTGATTTCCGGCTGGCCGATCTTCGTGTCCTCGGTGGCCACCGCCATGTCGCAGGCGAGCGCCAGTTCGCAGCCACCGCCCATGGCCGAGCCGTTCAGCGCCGCCACCGTCGGCAGCGGGAACACCATCAGGCGCTTGAGGATGCCGTGGAAGACGTCGATCATCTGCACGACCTTGTCCGGCGTGTGGTCCATGACGTCGACGCCGGCGGAGAATACCTTCTCGCCGGCGGCGGTGATCATCAGCATCTTGGCCGATTCCTCGCGCGCGGCGATGTCGAGCGCGCGGTTGAGCTCCTCCATCACCGCGATGTCGAGGACATTATGCGGCGGCCGGTTGATGGTGATGGTCGCCAGCGCGTCGGCGACGGCGTAGTTGAGATACTTGAATGACTCCATTTTTTCCCCTATTTCCCGTCGTTCAGAACAGGTCGTCCATCTCGTCGGCGCCGACGCCCTTGGGCATCGAACCGTATTGCTCCATGTAGGCCTGCACCAGCTGGTTTTCACGCTGGCTGAAGAAGGGCGCGATCTCGGCGACGAAGTACTTCGCTTCGTCGGACTTGCCGATCATGCCCTGCAGGCCTTCGCGCAGGTTTTCCACGCCCTTGATGGCGAGGATCTTCTTGTCGGCATCGAGCAGCTGGTAGACGCCGGATTCCTCCGTCACGCCGGCGACATTCGCCTCGTTCAGTTCCAGCCAGGACTCGGGCGGCAGCACCATGTCCTCGATCTTCGCCGCCAGGTTGCACTTCAGGCAGCGCAGCGCCTCGGCCTGGGCGCTCTGCGCATCGAAGCCGAGTTCGACCTCGTCCCAGTTGTTGCGTTGGGCCGGATCGATAAAGATCGGGTGGAAGCGCTTCACCTGGTTGAAGCCCTCGTCGCGGCCGATGTGCGGGTCGGTGTCCCAGTCCGGCAGCAGCTTTTCCTCGATGTCGCCGTTCCCGCCGAGCTGACTATCGATGGCTGAAGCGGCGATGCGGCCCTGGGCGACGGATTCGATCAGCGTCGACGGGCCGAGCACGCAGTCGCCGCCGGCATAGACCTTCGGCTTCGAGGTCAGCATCGAATCGGCGCGCACCGTGATGCGGCCCTTGTCATTCGTTTGCACGCCGAAACCTTCGTACTTCTTCGGATACTGGCCGATGGCGGCGATGACGAGGTCGACGTCCTCGGCGAACTCGCTGCCGGCGATTTCCACCGGGCGGCGGCGGCCGGAGGCATCCGGCTCCCCCAGCTGCATTTTCGCGTAGGTGATCTTCAGGCGCGAGCTGCCGGACTCATTGAGCTCGATCTTCTTCGGCGCCAGCAGGAAGCGCAGGTTCACGCCCTCCTCTTCGCAGCCCTGGACCTCGTCGTCGCGCGCCGGCATTTCCTCGCGCGTTCGGCGATAAACCATGTCGACCACCTCGGCGCCGAGGCGGCGCGCGGAACGGGCGTTGTCGGTGGCGACGTTGCCGCCGCCGATGACGGCGACGCGCTTGCCGATGACGATGTCGGTGTCCGGCGTGCCGATCAGGCCGAGCGTGGCGGCGCGCAGGAAGGTCGGGCTGTCGACCACGTTGGGCAGGCCGTCACCGGGCAGGCCGAGCTTGTCGCCGCCCTGGGCGCCGATGCCGATGAAGACGGCTTCATAGCCTTGCGCAAAGAGCTCGTCGATCTTCTCGACACGGCTGTTGTAGCGGATCTCCACGCCGAGCTTGGTGACTTCGGCGACTTCCTGGTCGATGACGTCGAGCGG
>JAEHDO010000216.1 GCA_016880375.1 Betaproteobacteria bacterium
CCGGCCGCTGCCGCAGGGGCAGGGGTCATTGCGGCCAGGTTTTGGCCCACTCTTTGGCTTGTTCATTTTTGATGCCTGGCCTTGATAACAATTCGGCTTCGGTACCATGCTGAATCACAGGTACCGGGCGGGTAGTGTACCGGAGTCGCCCGCATGCCTTGCCCGAATCGCCGTCCTGCAGGCACTGACTTTTGGTTCCGGCGTAATGCCTGCTTGCACGGGCATTCGCCGGAGAAGCGTTTTAGCTCCGCCTAACGCCGATAAATCCGGCATTAGCCTTCACTGAAACTACGTTTTCCGCGCCTTGTTGCGAGGCTTGGGCTTAGCCTGGCGGCGCGGCGAGGGAGAGTTCGGCGAGCAGGGCTTCCTGCGCCGAGAAGCCCTTCTTGCGCGAGCGCTTGCGGCGGTAGTCGCCGTCCTCGTCCATCTCCCAGGCCTGGCTGTTGTCGGCGAGGTAGGGCATCAGGCCTTCCTTGAGGATGCGGCGCTTGAGCTTGGGGTCGAGCACGGGGAAGCACAGTTCGATGCGGCGGAAGAAGTTGCGTTCCATCCAGTCGGCGCTGGAGAGGTACATCTTCATGGCGCCGTCGGCGTAAAAGTAGAACACCCGCGTGTGTTCGAGGAAGCGGCCGACGATGGAGCGCACGCTGATGTTCTCGGACAGCCCCTCGACGCCCGGGCGCAGGGCGCAGGCGCCGCGGATGAGGAGGTCGATGGCGACGCCGGCCTGCGAGGCGTCGTAGAGCGCTTCGATGATCTCCGGTTCGAGCAGGGCGTTCATCTTGGCGATGATGCGCACGCGCTTGCCGGCGCGGGCGTTGGCGGCTTCGGCGCGGATGGCGGCGAGCATGGCGTCGTGCAGGGTGAAGGGCGCCAGCAGCAGGTGGTTGAGCTTGCTCGCCTTGCCGAGGCCGGTGAGCTGCTTGAAGACCTCGTTGACGTCGGCGCAGAGGCCTTCGTTGCAGGTGAGCAGGCCGAAGTCGGTGTACAGCTTGGCGGTGCGCGGATGGTAGTTGCCGGTGCCCAGGTGCACGTAGCGGCGCAGCACGCTGCCGCTTTTGCCACCCTCGCCGTCCTCGCGCCGCACCACCATCAGCATCTTGGCGTGGGTCTTGTAGCCGAACACGCCATACACGACGTGGGCGCCGACTTCCTCGAGGCGGGCGGCCCAGTTGATGTTGGCCTCCTCGTCGAAGCGCGCCATCAACTCCACCACCACCGTCACTTCCTTGCCCTGGCGTGCGGCGCGCAGCAGCAGTTCCATGAGGACGGAATCGGTGCCGGTGCGATACACCGTCATCTTGATGGCGACCACCGAGGGATCGTCCACCGCCTGCTCGAGGAATTCGACGACCGGGCTGAACGACTGGTAGGGGTGGTGCAGCAGCACATCCTGCTTGCAGATGCTGGCGAAGACGTCGTAGTTCTTGGTCAGCACCTTGGGCAGGCCGGGCTGGAAGGTCGGGTACTTCAGGTCGGGGCGGTCGACCAGGTCGGGCACCTGCATCAGGCGCACCAGGTTCACGATGCCCGGCACGCGGTAGAGGTCGTCGTAGCCGAGGGCGAACTGCTGCAGCAGGAAATCGGTCATGACTTCCGAGCAGCTATCGGCGACTTCCAGGCGCACGGCGTCGCCGAAGTGGCGCTGCGGCAGCTCGCCCTGCAGGGCGAGGCGCAGGTTCTTGATTTCTTCCTCGTCCACCCACAGGTCGCTGTTGCGGGTGGCGCGGAACTGGTAGCAGCCGAGCACGTTCATGCCGGCGAACAACTCGCCGACGTGGGCGTGCAGTACGGAAGAGAGGAAGACGAATCCGTGCGGCACGCCGGCGATCGACCCGGGCAGCTGGATGATGCGCGGCAGTACGCGCGGCGCCTGCACGATGGCGGCGCCCGAGCTGCGGCCGAAGGCGTCCTTGCCCTCCAGCTCGATGGCGAAGTTGAGGCTCTTGTTGAGGACGCGCGGGAAGGGGTGGGCGGGGTCGAGGCCGATGGGCGTGAGTACCGGCATCACCTCGCGGAAGAAGTAGTCGCGAATCCAGGCGGCTTGCGCCTCGCTCCAGGTGTTGCGCTTGAGGAAGCGGATGCCCTGCTTGTCGAGGGCCGGCAGCATGACGTCGTTGAGCAGGGCGTACTGCTCGGCGACCAGCTCGTGGGCCTGGGCGCTGACCAGGCGGAAGACCTCATGCGGCGTCAGGCCGTCGTGGCTGGGGGCGATGGCGTCGAGCTTGATCTGCTCCTTCAGGCCGGCGACGCGGATCTCGAAGAACTCGTCGAGGTTGCTGGAGACGATGCACAGGAAGCGCAGGCGCTCGAGCAGGGGCACGCCGGCATCGGCCGCCTGGCCGAGGACGCGGCGGTTGAAGGCGAGCAGGGAGAGTTCCCGGTTGAGGAAATGCTCGGCGGGGAAGCGCTTGGCGCTTAATGCCTTGTTCATTATTTCCATTGAATCAGGAATTCCTAATATGTTCAAGCCGCAGGATATGACAGGGATGTGACAGCCTTGTGACAGGGACCCCAAGGTAGAATCCCCCTCATGGGTTACGAACTCGTCGCCGCAGTCGATCTGGGCTCCAACAGCTTCCGGCTGCAGGTCGGCCGGGTGGTGGACGACCAGATCTACCCCCTCGACGCCCTCAAGGAGCCGGTGCGCCTGGCGGCCGGCCTCACGCCACAGAAAAATCTCGACGGTCCGTCGCAGCTGCGCGCCATCGAGGCGTTGCGCCGCTTCGGCGAGCGGCTGCGCGGCTTCGACGCCGGCGCGGTGCGCGCCGTGGCGACCAACGCCCTGCGCGTGGCGAAGAACGCGCCGCAGTTCCTTGCCCAGGCCGAGGCGGCGCTGGGTTTCCCCATCGAGATCATCGCCGGCCGCGAGGAGGCGCGCCTGATCTACCTCGGCGTGGCCCACACCCTGCCGAACCCGCACACCCAGCAGCTGGTGGTCGACATCGGCGGCGGCTCGACGGAATTCATCATCGGCCGCAACATCGAGCCGATCGAGCTGGAATCGCTCTACATGGGCTGCGTCGGCTTCAGCCTGCAGCATTTCCCGCGCGGCCGCATCGAGAAGTCCGGCATGAAGGCGGCCGAGCTGGCGGCGCGCAAGGAGCTGCAGGCCATCGTGCGCCAGTACCGGAAGACCGGCTGGGAGGAGGCAGTCGGCTCCAGCGGCACCGCCAAGGCGCTGGCCGACATCCTCGAGATGAACGGGCTGTCGGAGTCCGGCATCACCCGCGACGGCCTGGAGCGCCTGCGCGGCCTCCTGCTGCATGCCGGCGATGTCGGGCGGCTGACTTTGCAGGGGCTGCGTCCCGACCGCGTCCCGGTCCTGCCCGGCGGGCTGGCGATCATGCTGGCGGTATTCAAGGAGTTCGGCCTCGAGCAAATGACCTTCTCCGAGGGCGCCCTGCGCCTCGGCGTGCTCTACGATCTCCTCGGGCGCTATCACCACCGGGACCTGCGCAACGCCACGGTGCAGCAGTTCATGCGCCGCTACCAGGCCGACGCCGGCCAGGCGGCGCGGGTGGCAGCGACGGCGCGCGGCTTCCTGCTGCAATTGATGCCGGCGGCCGTGGCGGAGGAACACCCCGATGCGCAGGTGCTCGACTGGGCGGCGTTGATGCACGAGATCGGCATCTCGGTGGCGCATTCCAGCTACCACAAGCACAGCGCCTACATCCTGGCCAACGCCGACATGCCGGGCTTCTCGAAAATGGACCAGGCCCGCCTTTCCCGCATCGTCCTCGCCCATCGCGGCAAGCTGGAGCGGGTTCAGGAAATCATGCCGGACAGCCCCGACTGGCTGCTCATCTTCAGCCTGCGCCTGGCAGTGCTGCTGCACCGCTCGCGCGACGACGCCCCCCTGCCGGCCATCGCGGTGCGGCGCAAGGAGCGGGGCTTCGGCGTCGCCGTCGATCCCGCCTGGCTGGCCGCCTCGCCGCTTTCCGCAGCGGCGCTGGAGGAGGAAGGCAGGCAGTGGTCCGGCCTCGGCATGGAACTCAGGATCAAGTCCGGGCGCGGCAAGTCGCAAGCTGCGGCATAATGCGGCGTCATGCCGACACGGTAGCCGGCTGGGCATTTCAAGGGGGGCAGGGTGAGCGGCGCAAGCTTGACGCTTGAGACGGATGCCGAAGGCCGGCGCTGGCTGCGGCTGGCGGGCGAATGGCGCCTGATGGTGCTGGCGCCTCGCTATGGCGCCCTGGAGGTCGAACTCGCGTCGCGGGCGGCGGATCCCGGGCTCGGCTGGGACATCCGCAATATCGAGGCGCTGGATTCGGTCGGCGCCATGATGCTTTGGCGCGCATGGGGGCACCGCTTTCCGGACAACCTGGCCACGAGCGACGAGCTGGAGCCGGTGTTCGCGCGGCTCTACGCCGCCAGCAAGCTGAAGGAAACCGGGCCGGAGCCCAGACAGCCGTTCGAATGGGTCGTCACCGTCGGCAGCCTCAGCCTGAGCCTGTGGCGGCACCTGATGGATTTCACCACGCTTGTCGGCCAGCTCATGCTCGATCTCGGCCATGTCCTGCGTGCCCCCCGCGAAATGCCCTGGCGGGAGAGCTCGGCCAACCTCTACAAGAGCGGCGTGCGCGCCATGCCGGTCACCGCCCTGGTCGGCTTCCTCATCGGCATCGTGCTGTCCTACCTGTCGGCCCTGCAGCTGAAGAACTTCGGCGCCGACATCTTCATCGTGAACATCCTCGGCATGGGCATCATCCGCGAACTGGGGCCGGTACTGGTGGCGGTGCTGGTGGCGGGGCGCTCCGGCTCGGCCATGACGGCGCAGCTCGGCGTGATGCGCGTCACCGAGGAGATCGATGCGCTGGCGACGATGGGCGTGTCGCGCAGCCTGCGCCTGGTTTTTCCCAAGGTCGCCGCGCTGGCGCTGGCGATGCCGCTGCTGGTGTTGTGGACCAGCAGCATCGCCCTCATGGGGGGCATGGTCTCGGCCCAGTTCCAGCTCGACATTTCCTACGGCTTTTTCATCGAAACCCTGCCCAAGGTGGTGCCGGTGGCCAACCTCTACATCGCGCTCACCAAGGGCGTCGTCTTCGGCATCCTGGTGGCGCTGGTGGCCTGCCATTTCGGCCTGCGCGTGCGCCCCAATACCGAAAGCCTGTCGTCGAACACCACGGCCTCGGTGGTGAGTTCGATCACCGTGGTGATCCTGGTCGATGCCCTTTTCGCCATCGCGACCAGAAGCATAGGCATGCCGATATGACGACCCACCCCCCGACCCCCGCCCCGAGGGCAGGGGCGACTCCAGTGATCGAAGTCGAGCACCTGTCCACGCGCTTCGGCGAGCACTGGGTGCACCGCGACCTGAATCTCGTCATCGACTCGGGCGAGGTCATGGCGCTGGTGGGCGGCTCGGGCAGCGGCAAGACGACGCTGCTGCGGCAGATGGTCGGCCTGCTGTATCCGAGCCAGGGTCAGATCCGGCTCTTTGGCGAGCCGTTGTTCACGGGCAATTCCGAGCAGGAACGCAACCTGCGCCGCCGCTTCGGCATGCTGTTCCAGTATGGCGCCCTGTATTCCTCCTTTACCGTCTTCCAGAATATCGCCTTCCCGCTGCGCGAACTGGGTGTCGTCGACGAGGATCTGATCCACGACCTGGTCATGCTCAAGCTTGCGATGGTGGAGCTGCTGCCGCGCCATGCCTGGCTGATGCCTTCGGAGCTTTCCGGCGGCATGATCAAGCGCGTCGCCCTGGCGCGCGCCCTGTCGATGGAGCCGGAGCTGCTGCTGCTCGACGAGCCGACCGCCGGCCTCGACCCGGACCGCAGCGAGTCGTTCGTGCGGCTGATCCGCAGTCTGCACGAGCAGCTCGGCCTGACCGTGGTGCTGGTGACGCACGATCTCGACACCCTGGCCGGCCTTGCCGCGCGCGTTGCGGTGCTGGCCGAACAGCGTATACTCGCGCTGGGCACGATTGACGAAATCATGAAGGTCGATCATCCCTTCATCCGCAATTTCTTCTGCTGCGACCGGGCTCAGCGGGCGCTGCAGAATCGCATGTCCGAGGAAAAAGCATAAATATGGAAAGCCGGGCTCACGCGCTTGCCGCCGGAATCTTCACTTTGCTGCTCGGCCTGGCCAGCGCCCTGGCCGTCTTCTGGCTCTCGGGCCAGCGTGAGGCCACCAGGGAATACGTTCTGGTGACGCAGAAGAGCGTCAGCGGCCTCAATACCCAGGCCCAGGTGCGATTCCGCGGCCTGCGTGCCGGCAAGGTGCGCGCCATCGAGCTTGATCCGAAGGATCCGCGCAACATCCTCATCACCATCAGCATCGATGCCGACATGCCGGTGACCAAGGGCACCACGGCACGGCTCAATTACCAGGGCGTTACCGGGCTGGCTTCCGTCCTGCTCGATGACAAGGGGGACAATCCGGAGCCGCTCGCCGGCAACGACGACGAGCCGCCGCGCATCGCGTTGCAGCCGAACTTCATGGATACATTGGGCGAGAATGCCTCCGAACTGATGGTGCAGGTGCGCCAGGTGGCCGAGCGCACCAGCGCGCTGCTGTCTGAGCAGAACGTCAAGCGCATCAGCCAGACCCTGACCAACGTCGAGACCGCCTCATCCGGGTTGTCCGGCAGCATGAAGGACCTGCCGCAGGTGATGGCCTCGCTCAAGCAGATGCTCAACGACGAGAACATGAAGCGGTTCGGCAACACGCTGGCCAACCTCGAGAAAGTCAGCG
>JAEHDO010000217.1 GCA_016880375.1 Betaproteobacteria bacterium
CGCATGCGCGTCTTGACCCCGACGTCGAGGATGCGCTGGATCTCCGCATCGAGCACTTCGCGCGGCGTGCGGAAGCCGGGAATGCCGTAGCGCATCATGCCGCCGAGGAATTCGTGCTCGTCGAAGATCGTCACGTCATGGCCCATGCGCGCCAGCTGGTAGGCGGCGGAGAGGCCGGCCGGACCGCCGCCGATGACCGCGATCTTCTTGCCGGTCTTCGTCGCGGGCGCCGCGAACTTCAGCTTGTTCTGGATGGCGTACTCGCCGAGGAAGTGCTCGACGGAGTTGATGCCGACGTGGTCCTCGAGCGCGTTGCGGTTGCAGCCGGTCTCGCAGGGCGCCGGGCAGACGCGGCCCATCACCGAGGGGAAGGGGTTGGCCTCGGTGAGGCGGCGCCAGGCGTATTCCTGCCACGGCATGAGCGGCTTGCCGTCGGCGCCGACCGGCGGCTTCTCGACGCCGCGCACGATGTTCAGGTAGCCGCGGATGTCCTCGCCCGAGGGGCAGCTGCCCTGGCAGGGGGGCGTGGACTGGATGTAGGTCGGGCACTTGTAGGAGTGGCTGGCCTGGAAGATGTGCTTGTTCCAGGGGACGTGCTTGCTGTCGCCGTCCTTGTAGCGACGGAAGGTCAGTTGCTGGGTTTCGCTTTTCTCGTTGGTGGCCGACATCGTTGTCTCCTAGTGTGCTATTTGTCGCCGAGCTGGATGGCGGTGCTGACGAGCTGGTGCACGCCGCCGACCATGTCGCGGTTGAACTTGTAGTAGGGCAGGACCTTGGTGAACTGCGCCTTGCAGATGGCGCAGATGGTCGCCATGAAATTCACGCCATGCTGGTCCACCACCTGCTTGAGCGCGCCCATGCGCGGCATCGAGCCCTTGACGCGCAGCTCGAGCAATTCGTCGGTGAGCACGCCGCCGCCGCCGCCGCAGCAGAAGGTCGCCTCGTGCGTGGTGCCGGGCGCCATCTCGAAGTACTTGTTGGCCACGGCCTTGATGATGTTGCGCGGGATCTCGAACTGGCCGCCGGGGGTGTCGCCCATGCGCGAGGCGCGCGCCACGTTGCAGGAATCGTGGAAGGTGACGATGCGGTGGTCGTTGGCTTCCTTGTCGAACTTCAGGGCGCCGCGCTGGATCAGGTCCCAGGTCACCTCGCAGATGTGCGCCGGCTGCTTGTAGCGGTGGTCGAGCTGGCTTTGCAGCTGCACCGCGAAGGGATCGTTGGCGCCGGCGCCGATCCCGGTCAGGGTGTTCCAGAAGCTGTAGGCGACGCGCCAGGCGTGGCCGCACTCGCCGACGACGATGCGCTTGACGCCCAATTCGAGGGCCGCCTCGCGGATGCGCAGGGCGATCTTGCGCAGCTGCTCGTAGTTGCCGATGAACATGCCGAAGTTGCCGGCTTCCGAGGCCTTCGAGGACAGCGTCCAGGAGATGCCGGCGGCGTGGAACACCTTGCCGTAGCCGATCAGGCTGTCGATGTGCGGTTCGGCGAAGAAGTCGGCCGAGGGGGTCACCAGCAGCACTTCGGCGCCCTTGACGTCCATCGGATACTTGACGTCGATGCCGGTGTCTTCCTTGACGTCCTCCTCGACGCCCTCCAGGGTGTCCGCCAGCGCCGGGCCGGGCAGGCCGAGGTTGTTGCCGATCTTGTGCACCTTGCCGATGATCTCGTTCGAGTACTTCTGGCCGTAGCCGATCGAATCGAGGATCTCGCGGCCGGCCATGGTGATTTCGGCGGTGTCGATGCCGTAGGGGCAGAACACCGAGCAGCGGCGG
The DNA here is from genome assembly GCA_016880375.1 of Betaproteobacteria bacterium. Lineage (GTDB taxonomy): Bacteria > Pseudomonadota > Gammaproteobacteria > Burkholderiales > Rhodocyclaceae > Desulfobacillus. The sequence continues at coordinate 1,773 of JAEHDO010000217.1, forward strand.
CACTCGGAACACTGGTGGTAGTACTTGTACCAGTCGTCGAGCACTTCGCGCGTCAGGTCGGTGGCGCCGACCAGTTTCGGGAACAGCTTGCCGGCGAGGGTGAAGTGGCGGCGGTAGACGCCGCGCAGCAGATCCTGGCGCGCCACCGGCATGTTCTTCGGGTCGCCGGTGCCGAGGAAATAGTGGCACTTGTCGGTGCAGGCGCCGCAATGCACGCAGGCGTCGAGGTAGACCTTGAGCGAGCGGTAC
>JAEHDO010000218.1 GCA_016880375.1 Betaproteobacteria bacterium
TCGAGGTCGAGGCCCTGGCCTTCGTTCACGCCCTGGGCGATGTCGGGCGACTGGCGGTTGATGGCGGCGAGCACGGCACAGGACTTGTAGTCGAAGCCGATGTCGGAATTGTCGTAGCCGATGCGCTTGATGGTTTCCTGGGCGATCTCGCGGTAGTTGATGTGCGCCGTGGTGGTGATCTCGCCGGAGATGACGACGAGGCCGGTCGACACCAGCGTCTCGCAGGCGACGCGGCTGTGCTTGTCGACGGCCAGGATGGCGTCGAGGACGGAATCGGAAATCTGGTCGGCGACCTTGTCGGGGTGGCCTTCGGACACCGACTCGGAAGAAAAAAGAAATTCTCTGGACATCTGTCCTGCTCCTGTAAATGTTCCCGGTGTTCCGACGTTACCGGCCCCGGGAAGACGAGCAGGTGACGCTTTAGCAGTATTTAGCCGCCCTGCAAGTTGTCCAAGGGCACCTGTGTAGTCCCATTAACTCGGCGGAAATATAATTATAGTTTTTTGGCCCGCTTCGGGTCAAACACGGTATTTTCTCCAGATGTCATTTCTTTTTCGCCTCCTTGGCCGTTTGCCTCTGCGTCTGTTGCATGGCCTTGGCGCACTGTTCGGCTGGGCCGCCTACCTCGCCTCGCCCACCTACCGGCGCCACCTGGAGGAAAACCTGGCGCTGGCCTATGGCCCTGCCGAAGCGGCGGGCATCCTGCCGGCGGCGGTGGCCCATGCCGGCCGCGGCGTGCTGGAACTGCCCTGGCTGTGGACGCGGCCGAAAGCCGAGGTGGTCGGCCTGGTGAAGCAGGTCAGCGGCTGGGAGCATGTCGAAGCCGCCTGGCAGCGCGGCGACGGCATCCTCTTCTTCACGCCGCACCTCGGCTGCTTCGAGATTACCGCCCAGTACGTTGCCGCGCGCGCGCCGATCACCGTGCTCTACCGCCGGCCGAAACAGGCCTGGCTGCAGCCGCTCATCGAAAGCGGCCGCGGCAGCGCCAATTTCCATCTGGCGCCGGCGGACCTGTCCGGCGTGCGCCTGCTGCTGAAGGCGCTCAAGCGCCACGAGGCGGTGGGCATGCTGCCGGACCAGGTGCCGGGCATGGGCGAGGGCCAGTGGACGGATTTCTTCGGCCGGCCGGCCTACACCATGACGCTGGGCGCGCGCCTGAGCGAGACGGAGCGGACGACGGTGCTGCTGGCCTTCGCCGAGCGGCTGCCCGGCGGCCGCGGATACCAGCTGCGTTTTTCCGCGCCGACGCAGGTCATCGACGGCTCGCTGGAGGCGCGCACGGCAGCGATCAACCGGGCGCTGGAGGATCTCATCCGCAGCTGCCCGCAGCAGTACCTGTGGGGCTACAACCGCTACAAGGCGCCACGCGGCGCGGCGCCGCCGCCCGTGCAGGGGTGAGGCCGGGATGCTGTCGCGCCTCCTGCTCGGCCTGCTCTGGCTGCTGCACCTGCTGCCGCTGCCGGCGCTGCGCGCGCTCGGGGGGGTGATCGGGCGGCTGCTGTATGCGTTCGGCCGCGCCCGGCGCCACGTGGCGCTGACCACCCTCCGCCTGTGCTTCCCGGAGCTGTCCGAGGGCGCGCGCGCCGCCCTCGCGCGCCGCCATTTCGTCGCCTTCGGCCGCGCCTTCCTCGACCGCACCCTGCTGTGGTGGGCGCCGCGGTCCCGCCTGGAACGGCTGATCCGCCTCAAGGGCGCCGAGCATCTGCGCGACGCCGGCGGCCGGCCGACCATCCTGCTGGCGCCGCACTTCGTCGGGCTCGACGCCGGCGGCACGATGATGACCATGAGCGTGCCGCTGGTCAGCGTCTATTCCAACCAGAAGAACCCGGTGTTCAACGCCGTGCTGCTGGCCGGGCGCCTGCGCTTCAACGCGCCCGTCCTGCTGTCGCGCCAGGACGGCATGCGCCGGGCGCTGAAGGCGCTGAAGGACGGCTACCCGTTCTATTACCTGCCGGACATGGATTTCGGCGCGCGCGACGCGATCTTCGCGCCCTTCTTCGGCGTGCCGGCGGCGACCATCACCGGCCTGTCGCGGCTGGCGCGCGCGACCGGGGCGCGCGTCGTGCCGGTGATCACGCGCATGACCGCCGACGGCTACGAGGTCGAGCTGCAGCCGCCGTGGGAAGGCTACCCCGGTGAGAGCGTCGAGGCCGACACCGCGCGCATGAACGCCTTCATCGAGGCCGAGGTGCGCAAGATGCCCGAGCAGTACTACTGGGTGCACAAGCGCTTCAAGACGCGGCCGCCGGGCGAGAGGAAGCCGTATTGAACGCTGCCTCATGTAAGATTCGAACATGTTCCGCAATCCCGATTCGGCTGCGATCTGTGCCCTGCTGCGCGAGGTGAAGACCGTCGCCGTGGTCGGCCTCTCGCCGAACCCCGAACGGCCCGCCTTCCGCATCGCGCGCGCCCTGCAGGGCTTCGGCTACCGCGTCATCCCGGTGCGGCCGAAGGTGGAGTCGGTGCTGGGCGAGAAAGCCCATGCCTCGCTGGCCGAGGTGCCGGAAAGGATCGACCTGGTGGATGTTTTCCGCGCCGCCGAGCATGTCGGCCCGATTGTCGATGAGTGCCTGCGCCTGGGAATCGGGCGCATCTGGCTGCAGGATGGCATCGTGGACGAGGAAGCGGCGGCAAAGGCTGTCGCCGGCGGCATGACGGTGGTGATGGACCGCTGCATCTGGAGAGATCTGGCCAACCTGTGCGCCGAGGTCGCCAATGCGGATTAGGTTCACCAAGATGCACGGCCTCGGCAACGATTTCGTCGTGCTCGACGCCGTCAATCAGGCCATCGACCTGACCCCCGCACAGGCGCGCTTCCTCGCCGACCGCCACTTCGGCGTCGGCTGCGACCAGATCCTCGTCGTCGAGAAGACGGCGCGGCCCGACGCCGACTTTCGCTACCGCATCTTCAACGCCGACGGCGGCGAGGTGGAGCAGTGCGGCAACGGCGCGCGCTGCTTCGTGCGCTTCGTGCACGAGAAGGGCCTGACGGCGAAGCGCGCCATCCGCGTCGAGACGCAGGGCGGCCTGATCGAGCTGCGCCTGGAGGCCGACGGCCTCGTCACGGTGGACATGGGGGTGCCGCGCTTCGAGCCGACGCGCGTGCCCTTCGTCACCGACAGCGATGCGCTGGTGCAGCCGTTGCACGTCGGGGAGGACACGGTGGAGATCACCGCGCTGTCGATGGGCAACCCGCATGCCGTGCAGGTGGTGGCGAACGTCGATGCCGCGCCGGTGGCCGGGCAGGGCCCGCTGATCGAGAACCATCCGCGCTTTCCGCAGCGGGTGAATGCCGGCTTCATGCAGGTGGCCGACCGCCATGCGATCCGGCTGCGCGTCTACGAGCGCGGCGCCGGCGAGACGCTGGCCTGCGGCACCGGCGCCTGCGCCGCCGTCGCCGCCGGCGTCGCCCGCGGCCTGCTCGACTCGCCGGTGCGGGTATCGACCCGCGGCGGCGAACTGGCGATTGCCTGGGGCGGGCCGGGGCAGCCGGTGCTGATGACCGGCCCGGCGGTGACGGTGTTCGACAGCGAAATAGACATTTAACGGGAGGAACGACGAGAATGAAGGCCGACGAAATCGCGCGCTACCTGCAGGATCATCCGAATTTCTTCGAGGAA
>JAEHDO010000219.1 GCA_016880375.1 Betaproteobacteria bacterium
CTTCGTCGAGCGCCTGACGCGGGAACACGGCGTGGCGGCGATTCCCTTCTCCGCCTTCTATCGCGACGGCCGCGACGACAGGGTCATCCGCTTCTGCTTCGCCAAGAATGACGAGACGCTGGCGAAGGCGGGCGAAAAACTGCGCGCGGTCTGAGCGTTCCGCCGCCTACGCCTCCAGCGGCACGTGCACGCAGGCGGCGGTGCCGCCGCCGGGGCGCGGCAGCAGTTCCACCGACCAGCCGTTGCTGTTGGCGAGCTGGCGCACGATGGCCAGGCCGAGGCCGCTGCCGCCGGTGCGGCTGCTGCGCGAGGGCTCGAGGCGGTGGAAGGGCCGGAACACCGCCTCGCGCTCCGACTCGGGAATGCCGGGGCCGCGATCCAGCACGCAGACCTCGACGCGGCCATCCTCCATGCGGTACTCGATGTCGATCGGCTGTCCGCCGCCGTAGCGCACGGCGTTGTCGACCAGGTTGGCGAGGATGCGCTTCAGCGCCAGCGGCCTGATGCGCAGGCGGCAGTCCGGCCCCTTGCGGCCGCGGATGTCGACGCCGGTGTGGGCGAATTCGGCAGCCACCCCGGCGAGGAGGTCGCACAGGTCGAGCTCGACCGAGTCCTGTTCGGCGAAGTCGCGGCTGACTTCCAGGCAGCGGGCGATCAGCTCGTTCATGCCTTCGACGTCGCGCAGGACGCGGTCGATGAGGTCGCGGTCGGGCTTCTCCGAGAGCATCCCCAGCGCCAGCTGGATGCGCGCCAGCGGCGTGCGCAGGTCGTGCGAGATGCCCGCCAGCAGGGTGGTGCGGTTGGCGAGCAGTTCTTCCACCTGCTCGCCCATGCGGTTGAATTCGCGCGCCAGGGTGGCGAGTTCGGCCGGGCCGGTTTCCGCCAGCGGCTCCGGCCGCCGGCCCTGGCCGATGCGCTGCGTCGCCGTCGCCAACCTCGACAGCGGGCCGATCAGCCAGCGTGCCAGCCCGGCGGAGGTGATCAGTGTGACGACCGTGCCGACCGAGAGGATCAGCAGCATGGCAAACCAGGGTTGCACGTCGACGCGGCTGGCGGGGAAGCCGATGCGCACCTTCGCGCCCGACACGGGCAGGTCCGCCCAGTACCAGTGCTCGCCGTCGTCGCCGCGGCTGGTGCGCAATTCGATGCGCTCGCCGCTGCGGGCGCTGAGGGACATCTCGAGCAACTGGAAATAGGGCAGCCAGCGGGTGAAGGCGCGCGTCTCGCCAGGCTTCTCCTGCACCTGGATGCGATGCAGGCGGCCGATGCGTTCCTGCAGCCAGGGGCGCTCGGCAACCGGCTCGGCCTGCCAGGCGTGCGCCGTGTCGACGAGCAGCGCGGCGAAGTCGCTGGTGGCGTGGCGGCCCAGCGGCACCAGGGCGAAATAGGTGATGACGGCGATGGTGAACAGTTGGAAGGCGAAGGACACCAGCGCGATCACCAGCGCGGTGCGCCCGAAAAGTGTGCGCGGTGCCATCATGCCTTTCCCCTGTAACAACTTGTAACAATAGCGGCCTCCCTGTAACAGTTCTGAAACCGCTCCTGCCTAACCTGCTTGTGCTGAAAAACATATCACAAGATGGGGGAGAGGTTGGTCGGACGGCCGGGGCGCTGCCGTCGGAGATCGGCAGTTCCTCGAAGTCATGACCAAACCAAAGGAGGCATCGATGGACGATATCGGCTCGATCAAGCGCCGCATGCTGCTCAAGGGCGCGGGCGCGGCAGTTGCAGTTTCTGTCATGGGATGCGCCAGCGTTGCCACGAGTTCGCGGCCGCGGGTGGTGGTGGTGGGCGGCGGCTGGGGCGGCCTGGGCGCGGTGCGCGCGCTCGCCGCCAGCGGCAAGGTGGACATCACGCTGGTCGAACCCAACGACGGCTTCATGTCCTGCCCGCTCAGCATCCTGTACATCGCGGGATTCAAGCCGGCCAGCGACTTCCAGCGCAGCTACAGCGTGATCGATTCGCTCGGTGTGCGCCGCATCAAGGAGCGCGTCACCGCCATCGACCGTAGCGGCCGCTCGGTGAAGACGGCCACGCAAAGCATTCCCTACGACTTCCTCGTGCTATCCACTGGGCTGGAATACATGGAAGAGGCGCTGCCCGGCTATGCCGCCGCACGCGAACAGCTGCCGGTCGGCTTCCGCGCCTTCGAACAGGCCGCGGTGCAGCGCCAGGTCGCTGCGTTCATCGAACAGGGCGGCAACTATCTCATCACCGTGCCGAAGCCGCCCTATCGCTGCCCGCCGGCGCCCTATGAGCGCGCCTGCCTGATCGCGCAGCGCATGAAGGAAAAAGGCACCAAGGGCAAGATCCTCCTCGTCGACGCCAACAAGCATCCGATGCCGCCGCCGCTGGCCAAGCCGATGGAAACCGCCATGCGCGAGTTGTACGGTGCCCAGATCGAATACATCAAGGACGCCGAGCCGAAGTCCATCGACGCCGGCAAGAAGGTGCTCGCCACCAGCAAGGGCGACATCACCTTCAACCACGCCAACATCATCCTGCCGATGCGCGCCCCCGGCCTGATCCGCCAGGCCGGCCTCGGCCAGCGCTTTGCCGACATCACCCTGCCCAGCTTCCAGACCAGGGCGGACAAGAACATCTTCGTCATCGGCGACTCGCAGGGCGCACCGCTGCCGAAGAGCGGCCACATCGCCTTCGGCGCCGGCCAGCAGGTCAGCGAGCAGATACTCGCCACCCTTGCAGGCAAGTACAAGGAAGCTGACCTCGGCGACAATGTCACCCTGCCTTCGGCGATCTGCTGGGGCAAGGTTTCCACCTCGCAGGCCATCATGATCAACGTGACCTCCAGCATCTCGATCGGCGATCCGCCCGAGGTCAAGTACCAGGTCGATCCGGCCGCCAATGCCGCCTCGAGCAAGGGCGCCATGGAATGGGGCACGAACATGTGGAACGCGATGCTGGGATCGTAGATTCCGCTCGCCTCCCCCTGCCGGGAGCGGGCGTTATGGCGTTGCTTTTCCCCCATCGAGGGGGAAGGAGCAATACGTCGCCGCCCCGGGCAGCCTCAACCCCTGCGCGCGCCGCCGCTGGGCGAGAAAAGGTAACCCTCGCCCCAGACGGTGCGCAGGTAGACCGGGTGGGCCGGATCGGGCTCGATCTTGCGGCGCAGCCGCGTGACGCGCACATCGACCATGCGGTCGAAGGGCGCGCGCTCGTAGCCCTTGAGCAGTTCGACCAGGGCGTCGCGGCTGAGCACGCGTTCGGGATTCTCGATCAGCACCTTGAGCAGGGCGAACTCGGCGCCGGAGACGTCGACCTCCTCGCCGTTGCGCGTCAGGCGGTGCGCCTCGAGGTCGACCTCGAAGGGTCCGAAGCGGCGGATGCGGCCGCTCGCCGCGACCGGCTGGCGGCGGCGCAGCACCGCCGCCACGCGCGCCAGCAGCTCGCGGTGGCTGAAGGGCTTCGGCAGGTAATCGTCGGCGCCGACCTCGAGGCCGACGATGCGGTCGACTTCCTCGCCGCGCGCCGAGAGCATGATGATCGGCGGGCCGCCGCGGCTGCCGAGCTCGCGCGCCAGCGTCAGGCCGTCCTCGCCCGGCAGCATGACGTCGAGCAGCAGCAGGTCGACCGGGTGCGACGACAGATGCCGCTTCATGGCCTGGCCGTCGGCCACCCCGGCGGCCTCATAGCCGTTGTCCGTCAGGTAGCGCACCAGCAGCTCGCGCAAGCCCTCGTCGTCGTCCACCACCAGTATGCGCCCGCGGCACTCGGTCATGACCTCACCTCGAAACAACCTGTAACAATTGCGGCTCCCCTGCAACAGCCCGGAAACCGCTCCTCTCTAATCTGCCTGTGCCGAAAAACATAACACAAGAGCAGGATAAATGATCGGACGTGACGGAAGGCGGCGACCGCATCGGTCCGTAGAGCGCTGCCATCGCCGCCAGCGTCCGATTGTCCGAATCATCGAAACGGGAGGAATAAAATGAAGAAAGCGAAATTCAAGACCCTCGCCGCGGCGGCCGTGTTCGGCCTCGGCCTGTGCGGGGCGGCCTGGTCGCAGGCGCCATCGCCGGCGGAAATGCAGCGCGGCAAGGATTTCATGCAGAAGAGCATGGGCATGATGAAGCCGGAGCTGCAGGAAAAGGCCAAGGCGCTGCCGCCCGAGATCCAGCAGTTCCTCCTCAAGGTTGCCATCAAGCACAGCCGCCACAGCGAGACGCTGACCATGCGGCAGGTGATGCAGGAAATCCTCGCCGATTACCAGGCAGTGGCCGGCGCCATCGCCACCGACAACGGCGAACTGGCCGCCGACGCGGCGCGCCGCATCGCCGACCACCGCCTGCCGCGCGGCGGCATGCTGCCCTACCTGCCGCTGGAGAAGATCAACGGCA
>JAEHDO010000220.1 GCA_016880375.1 Betaproteobacteria bacterium
AGCAGCTGCTTGGCCGCGATCCCGGACTGGAAACCGATTAGCTTCCCCCACTAAAGCCGCACTGCCGCCAGGCCTCGAATACCACCACGGCTACTGCATTGGACAGGTTCAGGCTGCGGTTGCCTGCCACCATCGGCAGGCGAATCCGCTGCGCTTCCGGGGTGGCATCCAGCATGTCCTGTGGCAGGCCGCGGGTTTCCGGCCCGAAGACGAACGCGTCTCCGGGCCGGTAGCAAGGCGCATCATGGCGGATGCCGCCGCGCGTGCTGACGAAAAACAGCCGGCTGTCCTTCAGGGCGGACAGGCAGTCCTCCCAGTGCCCATGCACCTTAACCCGGGCCAGATCGTGGTAATCGAGGCCGGCGCGGGCCAGTTGCCTGTCTTCCAGAGTGAAGCCGAGCGGTTTTACCAGATGCAGTGTCGAGCCGGTATTTGCCGTCAGGCGGATTACGTTACCGGCGTTGGGCGGGATTTCCGGCTGGTAGAGAACGACATGAAACACGACAATGCTTTCCAGAACAGGGAGAATTTTCTTGATTAATCGGAAGGCAGCGTTCGTGCCGCCACCCAGTTTTCCACTCGCGCCGCGCCGTGCCGCTTGAGAACCCGCGCGAATTCATTCAGGGTCGCACCGGTGGTCATGACGTCGTCGACCACCGCGACGCTTTTCCCGGACAGGTCAATGCGGCATTCAAAGGCGTTGCGGACATTGGCCTGACGTTCCTTCCAGGGCAGGCTGGCCTGGGGGGTGCAGTCGAGCACGCGGGCGCAGGCATCGGGCACAAGTGCCAGACCGAACTTGCGTGACAGCGGCCGGGCGATTTCCTGTGCCTGATTGAAGCCGCGTTCCCGCATGCGTTGTGCCGAGAGCGGCAACGGCAGGATGCAGTCAACGCCGGAGGTCCCGATGCATGCGGCGAGTTCATCGGCCAGCCAGATTGCAAGCGGCAGTCGGTGCCGGTACTTCAGCCCCTGCACGATATGCTCCACCGGGAAGGCATAGCGGAAGGCGGCGACGGTGGCGTCGAAATGCGGCGGCGAACCCTGGCAGGCGCCGCAGACGGCGCCATCCGCCGCGGGCAGGGCGCAGACCGGGCAGAGCGGGCCGGCCAGACGCGGCAGGTCGGCCTCGCAGGCGGCGCAGACCAGGCGGTCGCCGCTGCCCTGGCCGCAGACGGTGCAGTCCTGCGGCAGCAGGCGGGACAACGCCTGAATTGTCGTCCGGTAAATTGACAAGCCCTACCCCTTGAACGATCATCCCCACTCCGATTCTAGCCGAAGCTTTCCCCCGACATGACGACAGCCGCCGCCGAGCGCGTGAGCAAGGACTCACCTAAGCAGAAACGATGGACAGCCGCCGAAATCCAGGCGCTGTTCGAGCTTCCCTTCAATGATCTGCTCTTCCAGGCCCAGCAGGCGCATCGCGCCCATTTCGACGCCAACAGCGTGCAGCGTTCCACCCTGCTGTCGGTGAAGACCGGCGGTTGCTCCGAGGACTGCGGCTACTGCTCGCAGGCGGCGCGCCACCACACCGGGCTGGAAAAAGAGTCGCTGATGGAGATCGACGAGGTGGTGGCCGCCGCCCAGGCCGCCAAGGAAAAGGGCGCCAGCCGCTTCTGCATGGGCGCCGCCTGGCGCGGCCCGAAGGACAAGGACCTGGAACAAGTGAGCGAGATGATCCGCGCCGTGAAGGCGCTCGGCCTGGAAACCTGCGTCACCCTGGGCATGCTCAAGGAAGGCCAGGCGGAGCAGCTCAAGGCCGCCGGCCTCGACTACTACAACCACAACCTCGATACCGCGCCGGAGTTCTACGGCAGCATCGTCACCACCCACAGCCAGGCCGACCGCTTCGACACCCTCGGCAAGGTGCGCCAGGCCGGCATCCACGTCTGCTGCGGCGGCATCGTCGGCATGGGCGAGACGCGCGCCGGCCGCGCCGGCCTGATCGCCGAGCTGGCCAACATGGACCCGCCGCCGGAGTCCGTGCCCATCAACAACCTCGTGCCGGTGCCGGGCACGCCGCTGGCGAATGCCGAGCCGATCGACCCCTTCGAGTTCGTGCGCACCATCGCCGCGGCGCGCATCACCATGCCGGCGAGCCTGGTGCGCCTCTCCGCCGGTCGCCAGGAGATGTCGGACGAGCTGCAGGCGCTGTGCTTCCTCGCCGGCGCCAATTCCATCTTCTACGGCGACAAGCTGCTCACCACCGGCAATCCCGAAGCCGGGCGTGATGAGCGGCTCTTCGAGCGGCTGGGGTTGCGCGCCGTCTGATGCGCGAGGATTTCGTGCGTGCCGCGGCTTCTTACGATGAAGTCGCGGTGCTGGCGCGAGAAGTCAGTCTGCGCATGATGGCGAGACTGGACCTGGTGAAGATCAACCCCGCCCGCGTCGCCGACATCGGCTGCGCCACCGGCGACGGCATCCGCGCCCTGCAGGTGCGCTATCCGCAGGCCCTGCCGCTGGCGATCGATTTCGCGCCGGCCATGCTGGCCGAGGTCGCGCGCCGCGCTTCCTGGATGGAGCGGCTGCGCCGCCGTGCGCCGCGTTGCATGGCGGCCGACGTGCGGGCGCTGCCCCTGGCGGGCGGCACGCTCGGCCTTGCCTGGTCGAACCTGATGCTGCACTGGCTCGACGACCCCTTGCCGGCCTTTCGCGAACTGCAGCGCGTGCTGGAAGTCGGCGGCCTGCTGATGTTCAGCGCACTGGGGCCGGATACGCTGAAGGAACTGCGCGCCGCCGGTGCGACGACCTTGCGGCGCTTCCACGACATGCACGACCTCGGCGACATGCTGATGGCGGCCGGTTTCGCCGATCCGGTGATGGACATGGAGCGCATCGAACTCGCCTACGCCAGCCCGCGCGGCCTGCTGCGCGACCAGCGACTGCTCGGCGTGCGCGACGGCCTGCTCGGGCCGATGGGCTTTCGCGAGGGGCGACGCGTCTTCCGCGCCTGGGAGTCGCAGCGGCGCGAAGGACGTTTGCCGGCCACTTTCGAGATCGTCTACGGCCACGCCTGGAAGGCCGAGCCGAAGACCGCTCCGGACGGCCGCGCGATCATCCGCATTCACAAATAGGTGCTTAATTGCCGCTGCCGCTCGCGCGCCAGCCGCAGCGCGCGGAAGCCCAGCAGTGCGCCGAGCAGCACGGCATACAGCAGCGGCAGCGTGATGTCCTTCTTCACCAGCCACCAGTAGTGCACGACGCCGATGATGGCGATGGCGTAGACGCTGCGATGCAGTTGCGTCCAGCGCCGGCCGCCAAGGCGCTTCACCATCGCCGCATTGGAGGTCGCTGCCAGCGGGATCAGCAGCAGGAAGGCGGTGAAGCCGGCGGTGATGAAGGGGCGCTTGGCGATGTCCTTGACGATCGAGGCCAGATCGAAGAACTGGTCGAGCCAGAGGTAGGTCAGGAAATGCAGCGCGGCGTAGAAGAAGGCGTAGAGGCCGAGCATGCGGCGCAGGCGGATCAGCCAGTGCCAGCCGCTGAGGTGGCGCAGCGGCGTCACCGCCAGGGTGATCAAGAGGAAGCTCAGTGTCCACGTGCCGAGGTGCCGCGTGATGAACTCGATGGGGTTGGCGCCGAGCCCGTCCGTCCACGCCAACCAGCCGAGCTGCGCCAGCGGCCACAGGCAGGCGGCAAAGAGCGCCGCCTTGAGCGCAGTGAGCTGCGGAGAGGTCGGCTGCATCAATAAAATTTTCTCAGATCCATGCCGGCATACAACTGTGCCACCTGCTCGGCATAGCCGTTGAAGGGCAGGGTCTTGCGCTTGAAGAACTCGCCGATGCGGCGCTCCTTCTCCTGGCTCCAGCGCGGGTGGCTGACGTCCGGGTTGACGTTGGCGTAGAAACCGTACTCCTCCGGCTGGGCGAGGTTCCACGTGGTTTGCGGCTGCCTGTCGGTGAGGCGGATCTTCACGATCGACTTGCCGCTCTTGAAGCCGTATTTCCACGGCACGACGAGGCGCAGCGGCGCGCCATTCTGGTTCGGCAACTCCTCGCCGTAGAGGCCGACTGCCATGAGGGTCAGCGGGTGCAGCGCCTCGTCGAGGCGCAAGCCCTCGGAGTAGGGCCAGTCGAGGAAGGGTTGGCGCAGGCCGGGCATCGTGGCCGGATCCATATGCGTGACGAACTCGACGAACTTGGCGCTGCCCAGCGGCTCGACCTGCCTCAGCAGGGCGGCGAGCGGGAACCCGACCCAGGGAACCACCAGCGACCAGCCCTCGACGCAGCGCAGGCGATAGATGCGCTCCTCCAGCGGTGCGACCTTCAGGACGTCTTCGATGGCGAAGGTGCGCGGCTTGTGCACCAGGCCTTCGATACTGACCGTCCAGGGGCGCGTCTTCATGGCGCCGGCGCGTTCCGCAGGCTGACTTTTGCCGCCGAAGCCGAACTCGACGAAATTGTTGTAGGTGGTGATATCGCGGAAACTGTTCGGCGGTTCCAGCGTGCTGTAGGCGCTCTTCTGCAGGCCCGGAAAGGCTTCGCGCGCCCAGGCCAGGGATGGCAGGCCTGCCGCCAGCGCGAGGCCGCCGGCGGCCTTGATGAACTCGCGGCGCTGCTCGAACAGTTTGCGCGGCGTGATCTCGGAGGGGGGGATGTCGTCGGGACGTTTGATCAGCATGCCGAGTAGACCGGGATCGGCAGTTAAAGCTTACGGATTCAGTTGCTGGTAGACGGCGGTGGCGATGCGCAGCAAGTCGGGCTTTTCCATTTCGCCGGAAAGGGCATAGCCGAAGCGCCCGCCGAGCCAGTAGAACACGCCGATGCCGTTTTCCCTGGCGTAGCGGAAGGCGGTTTCTCCGTTTTGCTGGGCGTCTTTCCGCACATAGAGCGTCAACCGCTGGCCGCGGGCATCCTGGTACATGAATTGCGCCACCGGCCCGGCCTCGCCCGGCAGGAGGCGGCCGCCCACGAGTTCGAAGCCTTGGGCGGCCAACCTTGGCGGCTTCAGTTCGGCACCCAGCCGCTTTGACAGCCAGGCGACGAGATGGGTTTCCTCGGCCGCGCCGACTTCGACCGGGTGGCGCACCTCGGGACTGAAGACGGCATGCGCCAGCGCCGCCTGGCGCGGCAGCGAGGCGGACGATTGGGGGGCGGGTGGGGCATGGCCGCGCACTGCGTAGCCGACCACGCCGCCGATCGCCAGCCAGGCGACCGCTGCGGCAAGGCGCAGCGGCAGGCGGCGCGAGGGCCGCGCCGCTTCCGCCAGGCGCGCCGGCACGGCCTCGTCGAGCACGGGGTCGAAAGCGCGATGCAGGCGTTCGCCCTGGAGACGCCATTCGGCGACCGCCTGGCGCATTTCAGGGTGTTCGCTCAGCCAGGCCTCCACTTCGGCGCGGCGTCCGGCCTGGAGTCGGCCATCGGCATAGGCGTGAAGGTCCTCTTCGTTGATCGGGGTGGCGCTCATTTGACGACCTTCAGTTGGGGCTCGGCGGGCCCGCTGCCGCCCAGCAGGGCGCGCAGTCGTTCGCGTCCGCGCGACAATCGCGACATGATCGTGCCGACGGGGACGCCGAGCACTTTGGCGGTGTCCTCGTAGGACAGGTCTTCGAGTACGATCAGCAGCAGTACTTCGCGCTGCTCCTCCGGCAGCCGCGCCAGGCTGCGCGCGAGGTCGCGCAGTTCCAGGGCATCGCTCTGGGTGGGGCGCGACTGCAGGTCGGGCAGGGCTTCGTTGCCGGGATAGTCAACGAAACGCGGCCTGTTTGCC
>JAEHDO010000030.1 GCA_016880375.1 Betaproteobacteria bacterium
ATGGCTTCGAGGCGCGCCTTCGCCTCGGGGTTGGCGAAGACCTTGCGGCGCATGGCGGCGCGCTCGAGCGCCCCGTTCGGCGCAACGACTTCGTCACCGAAAGCGGCCCGAATCGGCGCGATCGCGGTGCCGCCCGGCGCGGTCAATTCATGGGCGATGGCATCGGTGTCCACCACGGCGGCGCCGAGCTCCTCAAAGAGCTTGGCCGCCGCGCTCTTGCCGCTGCCGATGCCGCCGGTAAGGCCAACGAGGAATGTCATGGCTTGGCGGCTGCGCAGTCCGCCCTGGATACGCCGGAAAATTCCGGCGGCAGATCGGCCAGTGCCTTCACCAATTGCTGCGGCGTGCCGCGTATTTCCACAACCGACTTGTCGCCTGCCGCCACGCGCGCCTGGATGCGCGCCGACTTCACGCTTTTCTTGAGCAGTGCGTTCAGATAATTGTTCGCGCTCTCCTCGCTCTTGTAGAGGCCGAGCGAGATGGCATACTGGTTGGGCCCGCCCTCCCTTACGACGTAGAAATCCTTGATGCCGAGCCTGGAGAGTTCGGCGGCTTTCTTGTCGGCCTGCGCGCTGTTCGGCAGGGGCGGGATGTGCACCCACCAGGATCTGGGTTCATCGAGCGGGCGTTGCTCGAGCTTCAATTGCCCATCGCGGCCGGCGAGCAGTTCGACAAGTTTCCCTGCCGCCTCAGGCTCCAGCCCCGCCAGCGAGCGGCATGCCTCGGGGATCGGTTCTGAGTCTTTTCTTGGCGGCGCACCCTTGCCTGCAATGCGCAGTTTCTCGGGCGCGATCTGGGCGGAGAGGCGTTCGGCCTCGCCGCCGGCAGTGGTCGCGCCGAGATAGCCCTGCCCCCAGGCGAACAACAGCAGGTTGCCAAGCACCAGTAGAAAAAAAACGGTGCGCAGAACCTGCATGCTGTCCTTTCAGCCCAGCTTCAGGCGGCGATCTTCGGCAAGCGCTTGAGGGCCTCCTTGACCGCTGCTTCCGGATAATCGTAGTCGACCAGCTCGCCGGCGAAGTACTTGTCGTAGGAGGCCATGTCGAAGTGCCCGTGGCCCGAGAGGTTGAAGAAGAGAGTCTTCTTCTCGCCGCTCTGCTTGCAGCGCAGCGCCTCGTCGATGCAGGCACGGATGGCGTGGCAGGACTCCGGCGCCGGGATGATGCCCTCGGCGCGGGCGAACTGCACGCCGGCCTCGAAGGTGGCGATCTGCGGCACCGCCACCGCCTCGATCAGGCCCTCGTTGTAGAGCTGGCACACCAGCGGCGAGTCGCCGTGGTAGCGCAGGCCGCCGGCATGGATCGAGGGCGGCATGAAGTCGTGGCCGAGCGTGTACATCTTCATCAGCGGCGTGTAGCCGGAGACGTCGCCGAAGTCGTAGGCATAGACGCCCTTGGTCAGGCTCGGGCAGGAGCTCGGCTCGGCCGCCACCAGGCGCACCTTCTTGCCGGCCGCCTTGTCGGCGAGGAAGGGGAAGGCGGTGCCGGCAAAGTTGGAGCCGCCGCCGCAGCAGGCGAACACCATGTCGGGATAGTCGCCAACTTTCTCGAACTGCTTCTTGGCCTCCAGGCCGATCACCGTCTGATGCAGGCAGACGTGGTTGAGCACCGAACCCAGCGAATAATTGGTGTCCTTGCGCGAGGCCGCCTCTTCGACCGCTTCGGAGATGGCCAGGCCGAGCGAGCCGGGATTGTTCGCGTCGGCCGCCAGCGCGGTGCGGCCGGCGTTGGTCATGTCGGTGGGCGAAGCAAAGACTTCCGCGCCCCAGGTCTGCATCATCGAGCGGCGGAAGGGTTTCTGGTTGTAGCTCACCTTCACCATATAGACGCGCACCTCGATGCCGAACATCTGGCCGGCGAAAGCGATCGAGGAACCCCACTGGCCGGCGCCGGTCTCGGTGGTGAGGCGGGTGATGCCGACCATCTTGTTGAAGAAGGCCTGCGGCACGGAGGTGTTGACCTTGTGCGAGCCGGCCGGGCTGACGCCTTCGTACTTGTAATAAATCTTCGCCGGCGTGCCGAGCATCTGCTCGAGGCGGCGGGCGCGGAACATCGGCGTCGGCCGCCACTGCTTATAAATCTGCCGCACTTCTTCGGGAATCGGAATCCAGCGCTCGCCGGACATTTCCTGCTCGAGCAGGGGTCCCGGGAAGATGGCCAGCATCTGCTCGGGCGTGACCGGATTGCCGTCCGGCGCCAGCGGTGGCAGGGGCGGCTTCGGCATGTCGGCAACGACGTTGTACCAGTGGGTCGGAATATCGGATTCGTTGAGCAAAACCTTGATGTCGGACATCTCTTATCTCCTCCTGATTTTATGGATGGATTGCCAGGCACGCCCTC